>NZ_JAVJTO010000105.1:0-50234 GCF_040220235.1 Coleofasciculus sp. B1-GNL1-01 | reverse complement strand
TTTGAAAACGGTAAAAGCCTTATGTAACATTGTTGATGGCATTTTGCTGTTCTAATTTATAAGGTGGTTCTCGCAATCGGATTTGGTATGAATAGTCCTGGTTGCCCTAATTTTCTCTCATCACAATGAATTAGCCCTGCCTACAAGAGGGGGGAGGACAGATGATGCTTCGCTTTTTTGGCACGGGAGAGGGGAGCAAGAGCATCCGATCCCCCTTCTCCCCACGGTGGGAGAAGGGGTTAGGGGATGAGGGGAAAATGTTGAGCAGTAGATAGACATAGCTGAAAACCTTACCAGCATTGGTTTTCGACCTTAAGTTGATACCAATGGGCAATGCCGTGCCCCTACGGTGAAATAAAATAGAGTATTGTTGCCTCCTGCCTGGTTGGTGAGCCTGTCGAACCACTGCCTTCTGATTTCTGGCATACCTCCGTGGTGCTGAAATACGCCGTAAAAAAGCCGTGAACACCGATCCAGCTATCGCCAGCCACTTTCTAAAATGAGGTCAGTTAAAAAAATTCTCTACGGTAACGACTGACTATGCAACCCAATAATCCCAATCTATTTACCGAAAAAGCCTGGGAAGCCCTCGCCCAAACCCCAGATGTGGTTAAAGCCGCCCAGCAACAACAAATTGAAAGCGAACATTTGATGAAAGCCCTCCTAGATCAAGAAGGGCTGGCAATCAGCATTCTCAATAAAGCCCAAATCCCAGTGCAGCGCATCCGGGAAGCCACCGACGCCTTTATCCAGCGTCAACCCAAGGTGTCTGGGAGTAGTTCCTCTGTTTATATGGGGCGTAGCCTGGATACCTTATTAGATCGGGCGGATGGCTACCGGAAAGAATTTAACGATGACTACATCTCCGTCGAGCATCTGATGTTAGCGTATGTGAAAGACGATCGCTTTGGCAAAAGCTTATTTCAGGAATTTAAACTAGACGAACAAACACTGAGAAATACGATTACCCAGATTCGGGGGAACCAAACTGTGACTGATCAAAACCCAGAAGGCAAATACGAAGCCCTAGAGAAATATGGACGGGATTTAACCGAAGCCGCTAGAGAAGGCAAACTTGACCCGGTGATTGGGCGAGATGATGAGATTCGCCGCACTGTCCAAATTCTCTCCCGTCGCACCAAAAACAACCCCGTTTTGATTGGGGAACCCGGAGTGGGTAAAACCGCGATCGCCGAAGGATTGGCACAACGTATTGTCGCTGGCGATGTTCCCCAATCCCTCAAAGATCGAAAATTAATCGCCTTGGATATGGGGGCGTTAATCGCCGGGGCGAAGTTCCGAGGCGAATTTGAAGAACGATTAAAAGCGGTTCTTAAAGAAGTTACCGACTCCAAAGGACAAATCATCATGTTCATTGATGAAATCCATACCGTTGTCGGTGCAGGGGCGACTCAAGGATCAATGGATGCGGGGAATTTACTCAAACCCATGCTAGCTAGAGGCGAGTTGCGCTGTATTGGGGCGACAACCTTAGATGAGTATCGCAAATATTTAGAAAAAGATGCCGCCTTAGAACGGCGTTTCCAACAAGTCTTCGTCGATCAACCCAGTGTCGTGGATACCATCTCCATCCTCAGAGGGTTAAAAGAACGCTACGAAGTTCACCACGGCGTTAAAATCTCCGATAGCGCCTTAGTCGCCGCCGCCACCCTCTCCACCCGGTACATTAGCGATCGCTTCCTCCCGGATAAAGCCATTGATTTAGTCGATGAATCCGCCGCCCGACTAAAAATGGAGATTACCTCCAAACCGGAAGAACTCGACGAAATCGATCGCAAAATCCTACAACTGGAAATGGAGAAGCTGTCCCTCCAAAAAGACAGTGATCCAGCCTCCATGGAACCCTTAGATCGTCTGGAACAAGAACTAGCAAACCTCAAAGAAGACCAACGCACCTTAAACGCCCAATGGCAATCCGAAAAAGACGTTCTGGATCGGATTCAAGGGATTAAAGAAGAAATTGACCGAGTGAACGTAGAAATCTCTCAAGCCGAACGGGAATACAAGCTGGATCGGGCGGCTGAACTTAAATATGGGAAACTCCCCCAGTTACAACAATCCCTACAAGCTTCTGAACAACAGCTAAACGAAACCCAAACCAGTGGTAAGTCCCTGTTGCGGGAAGAAGTCACCGAGTCTGATATTGCCGAAATTATCTCCAAGTGGACCGGAATTCCGATCAGCAAGCTGGTCGAATCCGAGAAAGAGAAACTCCTACAACTTGAAGAGGAACTACATCAACGAGTCGTCGGACAAGAAGAAGCCGTTACCGCCGTCGCCGATGCGATTCAGCGATCGCGTGCAGGGTTAGCTGACCCCAATCGTCCCACCGCTAGCTTCATTTTCCTCGGTCCGACGGGTGTCGGGAAAACCGAATTGGCAAAAGCCCTCGCCGCGTATCTATTCGACACTGAAGACGCCTTGGTGCGGATTGATATGTCGGAATACATGGAAAAACACGCCGTCTCTCGCCTCATTGGTGCGCCTCCTGGCTATGTTGGCTATGAAGAAGGGGGTCAGTTAACTGAATCAATCCGGCGACGCCCTTATGCGGTGATTCTCTTCGACGAAATCGAGAAGGCACATAATGATGTGTTCAATATAATGCTGCAAATCCTCGATGATGGTCGAGTCACCGATGCTCAAGGGCATACGGTAGACTTCAAGAATACCGTGATTATCATGACCAGTAATATTGGGTCACAGTACATTCTCGACTTAGCTGGCGATGATACCCACTATGACGAAATGCGGGGACGAGTCATGGATGCGATGCGAACCAGCTTCCGTCCAGAGTTCTTGAACCGGATTGACGAAGTAATTATCTTCCACGCCCTGCAAAAACACCAGTTACGCCATATCGTCTCCCTACAAACCCAGCTACTGGAAACACGGTTAGCCGAACGGCAAATGTCACTGAAGTTATCGGAAGAGGCGATCGATTACTTAGCCGAAGTCGGATATGATCCGGTGTACGGCGCACGTCCCTTGAAGCGGGCGATTCAGCGAGAATTAGAAACCCAGTTGGCTAAAGCCATGCTGCGGGGTGAGTTTAGTGATGGCGATACCATATTTGTGGATGTGGAGAACGAACGGCTAACCTTCAAGCGCTTACCCGCAGAGTTGTTAACCACGCAATCCGGTTAAGCCCTCGACAGCCAGGGACTCTAGGTTTAAGGGGATTTAGGGGCTGCTGAATAAGTGTTGTGGTGAGGGGGAGCTGGGGAAGCTGGGGAAGCTGGGGGAGCTGGGGGAGCTGGGGGAGCAAGGGTACATTTTCCCTGAGCAAGGTGATGCCATACTTATGAAGGATGCTACCCCATTTCCTTGCACTTTATCCACTGTCAATATGGCTCAAAGCATTGCTTGATATGGGTTTCGGGTTTTTGCAGCAAGCCCTAGTTAACGAAGTTAAGAATTGTAAAAACCCTCAATCCCTGGCTGTTGCCTTTTTCTAATTCCCAATTTCCTGATTCATACCGGAATCCGATCAAAATAACATCGCCGTCGCAACGCCTGCCGTAGTAGCACCTGATACTTTTGCTCCTCTATCGTACAAGCGCCAAAGCGAGCCAAGTGAGGATTCATCATTTGTACATCAAACAACAAAAAGCCGCGCGATCGCAACCGCTCGACTAATTTGACTAACGCCACCTTCGAGCCTTCGGGAATCCGGTAAAACATGGATTCGCCAATAAACGCGCCGCCAATCACAATCCCTAAAATCCCACCCGCTAGTTCATTTCCTTGCCACGTTTCAAAGCTATACGCCCAACCTTCCTGATAAAGTAACCAATAAATTTCCTGGAGTTCTGGAGAAATCCAGGTGCTTTCCCGATTGGCACAACCTGCCACAACGCCTTTAAAGTCTCGGTTAATTGCCGTGCTAAACCGCTTCTGATTGAGAACCCGTTGTAGAGATTTAGGATAGCGAAACCGTTCGTCTAAGGGAATGATTGCTCGCTGGCGACTAGAGTACCACCCTAGTGATCCGGTTTCATCCGCCATCAAAAAATAGCCTTGAGCATATCCTTGAATTATTGTCGGAATATTTAACTCCATAGCACTAGAACTCGGTTGAGAGTCCCTGTTCTCGAATCGCTAAACACCATTTTAAAATTTTCCTGATCAGACATAATTTCGCTATGCTTAAAAGTGACATCTCCCTGATTAAATCAAAGATTAATTTCTCAATTATGCTGCTCACACGACCTTAATTTTTGAGGTTGACAAATTTGAAATAGTATGCATTGTTAATACCAAGTTGTGGTCATAAGTAGCATATAGGGGAGACAAGGGAGATAGAAAGTATCAGTAGTGAGAAAGTTGTAAAGCCTGCGGCATGGCTTCGCTAAACGCACTACAAGGACTTCGCAAGTATTGGCAATAAGGTTTCAATGCCGAACAGCTTATGTTCCCAGAATAGTAGCTTTCCCATCCCGACAATAAACATTTTGACTGTAGACAGTTAACTTTTGACATTTTATGGCTGAACCCATTCCCCCAGTTACCCTTCCCCCTGCTGAAAATGCCCAGCAGGAAGGAAAATGGTTGCGAGACGCTTTGGTGTACTGGCTGGATCATGAATTTTTACCAGAACCAGCCAATCAGGACATTGCCGATCGCGCCTCCCAAATCTTTGTCCGCCAACGCTTAGAAGGCGAAAACGATGTCGGCGCTTTAGTCATTGCCATTGTCACCGAAATGCAAGCCTTCGACTTCCGAGAAAGCTTCTATAGTGAATTCGCGATCGCCAACGCGGTTAGCGATTTGCTCCTCGACAGTCTGGGTATTGACCGTTGCTGTGGGAATTAGTCATCAGTCATTGGTCTTTTGTCCTTTATCTTTCGTTAAGAACGATTGACCAATGACCCAAATCTACCAACTCGACTTGACTACTCCTGGTAGTAATCCTTTATGCGCCCATTCCCGCAGCACATGACGAGATAGACCAAAATCCCGATAGTAGCCTCGGGGACGCCCAGTTACCCAACAGCGATTCCGTACCCGATTCGGCGCACTACTGCGGGGTAGCTGTTGGATCTTCCGGTGAATCTCTAGTTTTTCAGCCGGAGAGGATGCATTATCAAATTGTTCTTTCAGTGCTGCTCGCTTAGCCGCATACTTCTCAACCAGCTTCTGGCGCTTTTTCTCGCGCTCAATCATTCCTTTTTTAGCCATGAGTCTTTGGCGTTTCCCTAAATAAAGACACTGTTTCCTATCTTATCTTTGTCATTCGTCCTTTGTCATTGGTCATTGGTCAGGCAATAGGGTAATGGGTTATAGAAATTTTGTCTCCCATCTTCCCCAGCTCCCCCAGCTCCCTCAGCTCCCCCAGCCCCCTCAGCTTCCCATCATCCCTCAAATCCTAGCACTGGGACATAAATCAGCCAGTACGCAAGCGTTGCACTTCGGCTTCTTCGCCTGACAAATTGCCCGACCATGATAAATTAAGCGAATTGACCAGTTTTCCCAGTCTTCCACAGGCAACAGTCGCATTAAATCACGTTCGATGCGAATTGGGTCACTATGTTCCGTCAAACCCAGACGCTGAGTCAAACGCTTGACATGAGTATCCACCGTCACTCCTTCGTGGATATCAAAGGCATTGGCTAGCACAACATTAGCAGTTTTGCGAGCTACACCCGGTAATTTCATCAGCAGTTCGATACGTCTAGGAATCTGACCGCCAAATTCGGCGACGATCATCCGACAAGCCCCTTGAATATTTTTCGCCTTATTGCGATAGAATCCAGTCGGACGCACCAAGGCTTCCAGCACCTCAATATCCGCCTGCGCGATCGCTCTAGCATTAGGGAATTGGCGAAACAACTCCGGTGTCACCTGATTCACTCGTTCATCCGTACATTGGGCTGAGAGAATCGTCGCCACCAGTAACTGTACAGGAGTGTCATAGTTGAGCGTACAGTGAGCATCTGGATACAGTCGCTTCAGGCGAATCAAAATCTCCAAGGCTCGTTGCTGTTGGGCTGACCATTTACGGGTGATGCTCATGAAGAATTTAGGGAAGCAATGTAGAGACGTAGCATGCTACGTCTGGAAGCTGGGGGAGCTGGGGGAGATGAGGGAGATGGGGGAGATGAGGGAGATGAGAGACAAAATTTCTATAGCCCATTACCCTGTTCCCTGTTCCCTGTTCCCTGTTCCCTGTTCCCTAACAAATGACCAATGACCAATGACAAATGACCAATGACAATCCTCATTGAAACAAATTTTGTACCCAACTTGAGGGAACCAAATTTGCCGTATCCCGCACAATCAAGAAAATACCTAACCCTAAAAGCAAAACCAATCCAGTTTGCATGATATTTTGCTGAACTTCTGTGGGGATAGGTTTACCGCGAATTCCTTCGATCGCTAAAAATGCCAGTTGACCCCCATCCAATGCGGGTAAGGGCAAGATATTAATAATCGCCAAATTGATGCTAATCAACGCCGCAAACTGAAACAGATTTCCCGCATCAGAACGGGCAATATTCGCGCCAATTGCCACAATCGCTACCGGACCCGATACTTGTTCAGCCGTTTCACTAAAGTTGCTAATCAGTTGACCAAAGCCTTTGGCAATTTCAGTACTCAGGCGCTGATATTCGTCAGCCGCAATCGTAAACATCTCGACAAGTCCATCAGCGTAATTGCGGACTATTTCACCATTGGGTGCCAGTTGTACGCCAATTCTACCTTTGCCATCGTCTCCGGCTTCTGGCGTCACGTCCAAAGACAAGGTTTGTTCACCCCGCTTAATCGACAGTTCTAGGGGTTGGTTGGGAGAGTTTTGAATTTCGGTCATCAGGGTAATGATCGCATTCCGACTGGCTCCCAAGGGTTGATCCTCAACCGCTAAGATAACATCACCGGGTTTAATCCCGGCTTGTTTGGCTACTAAGCTACTTTCTGCGGCAATTTCTGGAACCTGGACTCCCGGCTGGTAATTGAAATCAGTAATTCCTACTGTTCCCACCTGCACCACCAGTAAAAAGTAAGCAAAGATCAGGTTGGCTATGACCCCAGCACTAATTACAATCGCTCGGTCTAAAACGGGTCGATTGCGAAGTAAATTTGGGTCATCCGGAGGGATCTCGCTATCGGGGTCATCATCGGGAAAACCAACAAATCCGCCCAAGGGGAAAGCGCGTATCGCATATTCCGTATCAGGTCCTTGGTATTTCCACAGAATCGGACCAAAACCCAGGGAAAAGCGATTTGCATAAATGCCCTGCAAACGAGCTGCCATAAAGTGACCCAGCTCATGCACCACAATCAAAACCGCCAAGACTGCGATCGCCGCCAAAATTGACATAAGAAGTAATGTAACGATTGCTTGCGTCCTTTCTATTGTACGTTGCCGCTTTCAATACTTGGGAAGATGTTAGCGTTAGCGTTAGCCAAGCAAGGCAAAACCCGGAAGATCAAGGAGTTCTCTGGTTAATTGTTGCACTTAGGCTGGGCAGGTTTAGTCGCCTTTGGATGAACAAGGAACGATAAAAGTCAAACCTGCCCCTACAGAAAACATCGCGTTCAAGCCAAGGCGGGTTAAGGCTCATAACACCTCGCGTCCCCCCATATAGGAGTGTAGAACCTCTGGTATTTTTACTGTACCGTTAGGTTGCTGATAATTCTCTAAAATTGCCGACAGGGTGCGCCCAATGGCTAATCCAGATCCATTCAAGGTATGGACAAACTGAGTTCCTTTTTTGCCCGTTTCCTTAAAGCGTAGACTACCGCGTCGCGCTTGGAAATCACCGCAATTGGAACAACTCGAAATTTCACGGTATTTTCCCGAAGAAGGAAGCCACACTTCTAAGTCATAGCATTTTGTGGCAGAGAATCCTAGATCTCCAGTACAGAGTTCAATAACACGGTAAGGGAGTTTTAACGCCTCTAAAATGGCAGCAGCATCTTCCACCAGCTTTTCATGTTCCGCTTCCGAGGTACTCGGATGAACAATTTTAACCAGTTCAACTTTATTAAACTGGTGCAGTCGAATCAGTCCTTTAGTATCTCGTCCGTAGCTACCAGCTTCTCTGCGAAAGCAGGGGGTATAGGCGCAGTGATAAATAGGGAGTTGGGAGGCGTCTAGAATTTCGTCACGGTAAAGATTAGTTAAGGGGACTTCCGCCGTGGGCGAAAGCCATAGATCATCGCTATCACACTTGAAGCTTTCTTCGGCAAATTTGGGCAGTTGACCCGTCGCCGTTAATGAGCGGCTGTTAATCAGTATCGGTGGGATCACTTCCACATAGCCTGCGGCAATTTGTCGATCTAGCATAAAACTAATCAACGCCCGCTCTAAGGCAGCACCGACACCGATTAGACTGACAAAACGACTTTGTGCTACTTTCACCGCCCGCTCAAAATTGAGAATACCGAGGGTTTCGCCAATTTCCCAATGAGGTAAAATCTTGTCATTCTGGGGAATATACTCGTCACCCCAACGGCGCACCTCCACGTTGTCCGCTTCACTCTCACCCATAGGAGTTGAAAGACTAGGTAGATTGGGTAGGGAGAGTAATAGCGCCTCAATTTCTGCTTTCAGGTCTTTTTCTTGAGGTTCTAGTTCACTAATTTGGGTTTTAACCTGATTGCCTTCTTCTCGCAGTTCTCGGATTTCCGGCGCATCAGGGGAACTCCCGGCTTTAATTTTTTGACCGATGAGTTTACCAATTTCGTTACTACGGGCTTGCAGGCGACTACGGGATGTCTCTAGTTCCCGTTGGCGCTGATTCAAGTCCAAAATGGGCTGGAGGTCATACTGACCCGCCCCGCGTTTTTCTAGGCGTTCTTGAACGCTTTGGGGATTTTCTCGGATTTGCTTTAGGTCAAGCACAGATTTTTAGGGATACTGGGCAAAATTGCCTTGGGCATCTGGGTGAAATTACCATTTTCCAGAATACCAATCAGATGGGGTAGTTGGGGGAGATGAAAGAGATGGGGGAGATGAGGGAGCCAACAAATGACCAAGGACGAAGGACGAAGGACAAATGACAAATCACCGATTAATTCGATTGAACAGCCAAATGGCAATGGCGATACCCGCAAAATGAGCCGTAATGGTGTTGATATTCGCCTGTACCAAGAATAAGTCTAAGGGTCGCACGAATCGGTTGGCGTCATACACTGTCAAGCCAGAGGGTTGGGAAATCGAGCGGATCACAATGCTGCCGATAATGGCTTGGGCACCCAAAATCGTCAATAACATGCCCGCCATATTGACGATTAATCCTAGTCTAATGGTTTTAAGGGTATCGGCTTTGCTGGGTCGTGTTTCGGTATTGCCAACGAGTAACTGTTGGGAAATGCGAGTATAGCGCCATGCGATGTAGACACCCACACCCAATGTGACTAACCCACATATTGCTAAAAATATGCCAAACCCAACCCCTTGTTTCTCTTCTGTCGGTCCAACGGTACGACCAACGATTCCGGTGAGCAAGATCCCCAGCGACACAACTCCGAGGATTAATTGTACCCACAAAGCAATTCTGCCAAAGGTACGCAGCACCAAGGCAATGCGCTGTAGGGGGGTGGGTAGTGAGGACGTATCGGGCAATTCTCGCATTGGGACTCGAATCCGTGAGTGACACCTATTTCATATTTAACCAGGAGAACTAGAAAACTGTTGTTTGTGCAAGCGAAACGCTAACTCCGACGAATCTTTGCACTCATTATAAATTTTCATAATTCATCATTTATCTTTCATAATCTTTAGCTTATTCCTCAGTGAACTTTTAATGGGGGTTGTGCGTCTGTTAGGTCAGGTATAAAGCCAAAGCCAAGCTTTAGCCCTACGGTGGGAACCTCATCGTCTCGTCAGCTCATGGAGGAAGCGTATGGAACCGAATTGGAAACAACGTTTATCCTACGCCATCTGCGCCATTGCTCTAGTCTGGAGTTTGTCGTTGTACAAAAATCAGGTCAGCACGAATCCCCTATCTGCAGCTCAAGAACACTGGCAGGCGATCGCAACGGCTAATCCCGATCTGTTAATCTATGGCTACAGTGATCATGCCGTTCTTAAGCGCTCCTACAATGTACCTGATGTGAATGAGACCTATCAGGGGATCTCCATCTACTCAGCTTGGCAGGACTTTTTCCGCCAGTATGATATCAAAGACTTTCAGGTACTGGAGCAACAACGGCGCGATCGCACGGTTAAAGCTCAAATTCAGATCACCGCCAAATCTGATCAGGGACTGATGGTGGTTTGGTCAATGTCTTACCAGGCTGACTTCGATCAAACGGGTAAGATTATTAAAGAAGTTTGGCAGACGAATCCAGAACTGGGTGTTTAACTAACGTTTTCCAGACCCCTCCGGAAATAGGGTAGCATCTCCAAGTCGTGAAAAATAGACGGTCTGAAACCCCCTTAGGGAAAACGTTAAGGAATTGAAAACAAAATATTGCGGACTATTGCTCAATAAGCTAGTAGAAATTATTAATACTAGCAATGCGATCACGCACTCAGGTTGCACACTAAGGGGACGATTTTCCCCGGATCTGGACTTGGAAGCCTCGATTTTTTTGGAAAATTACTCCATTACTTAGCTAAAATTGATGGAGATTATTCAGTGCTGTTGCATCTGCCGTAACCAAACTAACGAGTGCATTAGACGACCTCAATATTTTGAGGTTATAAAGTACCAGAGGAATGAGCAAGCCGAGATTGCTCATTGCTGATCGATACATTGCACCGAATTTTTTCAGGGTGTTGAAACCATGGTTAGTTTTAGGAAAACTGTCCCATGCAAATCTGACTTACTGGGATATTCAGCGGACTATGCAGATGAAATTTGAGGATATCTATCAGTTTTTTCAAGACCCTCCTCCCAACTATCTCAACAAGGAATTAGCCGTATGTTATGTGTTGTCTGTCCTCATAGAAGGGGAATCCTATGGCACTCACTTGATCCAACAACTCGAACACGAATACCCAACCTATCGACTGTCTGATACAGTTCTTTACAGCGCCCTCAAGTTTCTAGAAGAAGCTGGGGCAATTACTGGGTATTGGAAAAAAGTGGAAGGACGAGGACGCCCCCGTCGTATGTATCAGATCTCTAGCGATTGGCGGGATAAAGCCCGCGAACTAGCAGGGTTTTGGCGTGGCTATATTACTCAGGAGAAACAAGCAATATAGCACATTTCGGCAGAATTACACCATCAGTAACAACCAGATCCAACTCAAGTTCGGTGCAAACACTGGTTTGTGGGGTGAACTGATGGTCAGTTTCTGCCGTCATGTACGGGTTCTTCGGCTAAATGAGTTATTATTGTCAACGACAGGGGAGCTGTTGAGTCTCTTACGACTCAACTGTTGAATCATGATCGGTTCACCCCAGTAAAGTGGTAAGCCAAGGATACCTGTTGTTGGTCAATATCTGTGAGTACACCAATTCTGTCTTCCACATTCCTGCTGACTTTGTTGTTAGCAGTAGGTTTGTTCTTTTTCATCCGTGCTTCGGTTAAAGACCGAACTCAAAAAGTTCAACTCATTGCCCAAGAACCCGAAGCCTCCCTCTTAGAGCGGTTGCAGAACTATTTTGATCAAAGGGCATACCGGGTAGCTGGGGTTGACCCAGCCACGGGTCAAGTGACATTTCAGGGTTTTGTCCGACCTAGTTGGTTTCTGGCTATCTTTTTAACCGCACTGGCTGCCTGTGGTATTCTTTGCCTATCATTGGTTCTATCCATACTGTACCCAAACCTATCCCAGGTTTTCCTGGGGCTAGTTTTACTGGCTCCTGTGGCTGGCATTTTTTACTGGAAAGGTGCGGGACGCGATGAACAGGTGTTCCTAAAAGTTGAACCTTTGCCAAATCCGCAAACGGATATGCAAAGCTTAGTTACTGTTATCGCCCATCGCGATGAACTTGCCCAACTGCAGCAAGCCTTGAAACTTCAACCCTCTCCGGAGGCGGGGGATTAAGGGAAGCTGGGGAAGCTGGGGAAGCTGGGGAAGATGGGGAAGCTGGGGAAGATGGGGAAGATGGGGAAGTTAACTCAAAACTCTACCTACCTGTTCCCTGTTTCCTGTTCCCAAAAAACTAGAATTTCCAATACTGAAAAGTCATCATTTCAATCGTCCTGATTTGAGGATACTGACAATTAACCACAACCCTAAAAAACTCGCCACACCAAACAGGATATTACTCAGAAGCGAAAGCTCACTCGTTTGCGCTCCTGTCGAGATAATTGCTGCACCCATAATCAAGGAACCCACCAAAATACTAAATGAAAGCCGATTGGCTGAATCATCTAGACTGCGGCGCAGAGGATCGATATCCCGAATAGTAATATTCCACTTTAAAGTTTCTGAAGTGATCCGGTCAAGCAGTAACTCCATCTGACGGGGAGATTGTAGCGAGAGACTTTTGACATCCAGAGCGGTTCGGAGAAAGGTTTGCAAGGGATTTGAACCCAAAAGCTGACGCCGAAATAAATCGGTCATCAGGGGCTTGATTTCGTCGAGGAGATTCACCTCTGGATTAAAAGTACGAGCCACCCCTTCTAGGTTGGCGAGACACTTGGAGTATAATCCCATATTGCTGGGTAAGCGGACTCGGTTATTTCGGGCAAGTTCCAAGATTTCATAAAAGACCTCACTGAAGTTGATTTGTGAGATGCTGAGGTTGTAGTATTTTCTCAACATGCGATCGTAGTCATTTTCCAACCGCGATAAGATAATGGGTTGACCGGACTCAGACAGTTGCAGGGTTAACTGGGCGCAGCGTTGAGCATCTAAATCTACGATCGCGAGTAACATTTCGGTTAAAATCTGTTGAGTGCGTGGGTCTAAACGCCCAACCATCCCGCAGTCTAAAAGCGCCACGCGACCATCCTGAAGATAGAATAAGTTGCCTGGATGAGGATCAGCATGGAAAAAACCATCGACGTAGAGTTGCTGAAAAAAGGCACGAAATAAAAGCGTCGTAATTTCTTGGCGCTTTTTCTTCTCGTTACCGCTATCCTCGCCATTTTGCTCGGCAGAAAAGTGGGCGTCTAGAATGGGTTTACCTTCTAACCATTCCATCACCATCAGTTTCTCCGTGGTCAACTCCCAATAAATAGCGGGAACCACGATTTGCGTGGGATCAAACCAGCGACTTCTGGAGAGATTGCGCCGCAATTGGTCTGTGTAGCTGGCTTCTTGGGTAAAATCGAGTTCGGCTTGTAGAGCGCTGGTAAACTCCTCAGCTATTGCTACAACATCATAGTCTTGTCCAAACTCAGTACGCGAGACTAAATCTGCCAAGCCTTTAATTATAGCAATATCCTGAGGAACAACCTTATCAATTCCTGGACGCTGAACTTTAAGCGCTACCTCCTGACCATTTTTTAGGGTGGCTCGATGGGTTTGGGCAATAGAACCAGCAGCCACAGATCGAGGATCTATCTTAGCAAAGGTTTCTTCTAAAGGCTTTCGCAGTTGCTTTCGCAGTAATATTTCAACCTCACTCCACGCCACAGGTGGCACCTTAGCTTGGAGTTCTGAGAGAGCGTCAATGTAATCAGCGGGTAACAAATCAGGACGAGTACTCAGCAGTTGTCCTAGCTTCACGTAAACCGGTCCCAATTCCGTTAGCACGTTCCGCAGCACCTCTGGGGGAGGCAATTGCGGTTCGTCAGCTTTACTACCTGTCAGCAGTCTTCGCATGTACTCCCAACCATTGCGGAAGACGACTTCTAGAATTTCGCGTTGTCGAGAGTTGCTTTGAGTTAAGGAGAACATAGTTTATACTGATAGGCTTGGAACAGAGGTTAGTCTAAGAGTCAGGTAAGTTGTACTCTAGTCCCTCAACTGAAGGATACTGTATTTAATATAAGAAATAATTTAATCATTGCAGGAGTTTCCTTATCTGGCAATCCGTCTACTGGATTAAGTTGGGAATAGTAGGTTGGGTAGAGCGATAGCGAAACCCAACAAAATCTTCTAGGCGTTGGGTTTTGTTCCTTAGATTTCGATTGACGTGCATTTTATCGGTTTCTCAATTTATAGATTATAGAGTCATTTGCAGCTTGATGAGATATACTTAAAGACTGCATAGCCAACGTGATATAGATGCCAGTTGATTGTCATTCGTTAAGTTAGCCGCATTGGTCAGCGTTTCTTCTTCTAGCTGATGCCAGATTTCATTTGCCATTTTCTTTTCTATTGCAGCTCCAATAAAAAAGGTATGGGGTTTTAGTCCATGGGTTAGAAATGCCTGATTGATGCGCTGTAGTGCTGAACGAGCTGTCTTCCAATGTTCATCAGCACCAGCCGGATCAATACCTCCTTTTAGTTCTCCAAGCGCCAGGTAAACAGTCGGAAGCTTGTACGTCACTTTAGCCAGTTTTTTTGTTGCCAACTCTTGGGGACTACAGTTTAACAGACATAAGTCTACATTGTTTTTAATAAAAGGCACAGTTAAGTTATAAATAAGAGTCCTGTTTTGATCATTGTTTTTCCAGCTTAGTCCTTTTAAGTGCAATTCAATATCTGAGTCTTCATCAGTCATTTGAACCCATCGGTTCATGCTTGAGTGCAGCCATTGATAAGATTTACCTGCAACGTTCGTTCAAAGTCGATATCAACATGCGCGTTAACTTACGTTGTGCCAAAATTCCACCAACATTTCGCATTGAACCACCCAGAGTATCTCCCCGTATCAGCAGAAATCGAAAGACTAACTCCTCTATAAAATTTGCGCCTGCTGGCTCAAGAAAATCTTCAATCAATCCCCGAATTGCAGCTATTTTATCCTGCTGCTCTAAATACTTCGCTGCTTTATCTGAAACACCTGCTGCTGTTAATAATGCTGGTTGTATGTCCTCAATATTCACTAATTCTATAGGGGTTTGGATTCTAGACGCAGCCACTTTCAAAACTCTTGCTTGCTCAACAAATGGTGTAGCACGTCTATTCTTCTCTAAAGCTAACGCGACAAAACCAGCTCTTATTGCTGCATAAGGAGTCACTAAGTCATCACTGGCATTCAAATGCTGATAATAGGGCTTATCCGCTGCCATTAGCCTTTTCTCCACACATAAATACACTTCCGCAATGGTTCTCGTCCATGAGCGCCCATTTGTTGACTACTATTACCTTTACCATTGGGCAACACGAGGATAGTTTCCACAAAAAAGCCCAGTTTTTCTGCTAAGTCTGAAAGAATCAGATCCACTGAAATACTAGCTCCAGCATAGCGAACATTATCATTCACCATGATTAAGGGAGCATTAGATTTTAAAACTCGCGCACATTCAGCGATTGTACAAGCCATTTCATAGAAGTAACCGCGAACCATGCGGGGAATTCCTTTATTATTCAAAATACCCTGGCATTTCTGGTCATCTAAATAGTGCAGAATTGCTTGTAATAATTCCTGTTGCTCAGCCGCCGCGATCGCCGATTTCCATTGAGGATTAATCTGGAGTAAATCTTTGGGGCGATTTTCCACGGTACAACTCAACATTTGTTGTCTCAACTTGACCAATTCCTGCTCATTGATGCCCAGCAACGCTAATTCTAAGGCATAAGTCCTTGTGTAATCGTAGCGATTACAATAGGGGGGCGAGGTTACAATAGCATTGTAAAAACTATCGGGTAACATCGGCATTAAATCCAGACATGAACCTTTATCAAGCTTAATCTCACCTCGCTCATTCTCTACCGTAAAAAGTTCAAGCTGTTCATGTTGAGGCTGTAAATCAGCAATAATTTCATCGATTTTACTGCAAATGGCTTCAGCAAAACTGGAAATGTTTCCTTTATTAAACGCCTTCTTTCCGGCTTTCCGGTTGGAGCGATAATCCCAGCGCAAATATTGACCGTCTTTGCGTGTGTAACTCACGGATTCTAAAATACAAAGTAAGGCAAAGCGTAAAATAGCCTGAACTCGTTTATTCTCACCTTGCCATGCGCTCATGTATTGTTCGATGGCGTTTCGCGTTGCTTCGGGATATGCTCCTTTAGTAATTCGTAATTCGGGAAGAGAGCAGAGACTCTCAACCTTTTCCCAAGGTTGTTTGGTTGACCAATTGATTAAAGTAGTAATATCATCAGTGGTAATGTCTGAGGCTAATAGTTTCCGAATGGTAATGATTTCCTGACCAATCGGCAGTAATTCAATTCCTTGGGCATTGATACCCATTTCACTTGCGACAAATAGGGCTGTACCACTCCCAGCGAATGGATCTAACATTGTGCCGTTAGTAATCCCATAACGCTGCAATAGATAGTCCACTAAAGCAGCAGAAAACGCCTCTTTATACTTATACCACCGATATATGGCGCGAGTTTTATTGGCTTGATAACTAACCAATGAGCGGTTGAGCTGCTCATGGACAATTAACTTGCCCTCGAAGTGTTTTATTAATTTAGAGTCTAGGTGTTCAATTTCACCTAAGCTGGGTTTAACTGATACCATTTATACTATGCACGGGTAAGCAGATTTTAATGTAGTGGTGTCGCACATCTAATTTGATAGATTAATATCCAGCCACTGTAGGGACGCACAGACGTGCGCCCGATTCCATCGTCAAATCTAATCCGCCATTTTAGCTAAGCTGTCACGCATTTAAATTGGGAATGGGTAGCGAGCAAGATGCTCAATGTAGCGAGCAAGATGCTCGCACTACTACGGCAAGGATTTCGTCATTATTGACATTAAGGTTTAAATGCAAAACAGCTTATACCACGCCAGTAATTAATTTAGCTGACTAATTCGGTTTCTCTCACTTCAGCAGAAAGCTTGGCTTTTTCGGCTAAATACTCCGCTAATTGCGCTTCTATATTATTTCGGACAATTTGACGGTACTCCAGAAAATGTTCTAGATGAGCGCAGTTAACAATATAACGCTCAAAGATGCGGGGATTGTTTCGCAAAATGGAGAAGAATTGACGCCAAAATTGGAACCGAGTGTAACGCTTGACTCCCTGTCGCCACATAATAATTAATAGCGCCCGTAGAGTCATCCAGTCTGGTATCTTAAATTTACGCTTGTGCGGCGTGGGTTGCATCTGGAGGAAATGGCGATGCACGCGCCCCAAATAGCGGTGAGGTTCATACAGTTCCCAGAAACAACTGACATATTCGCGAGCCAGGTCTTCGACAGGACGAGTAGGGATAAAATTAATTAGGGTTCCTTGGTGAATATTGGCTTCCTTATTTTCTTCTAACAGACGCTCCTCTCGCTTAAGTCGATGCCATAATGCCGTATTGGGTAAAGCCTGAAGCATACTCACCATGGCTTGAGGAATCGCTGTGGCTTCTACAAACTGGATAATGCGATCGCCTGCTCCGGGTTTTTCCCCATCAAAGCCAATAATAAAGCCTGCCATCACCCGCAGTCCAGTCTTATTTATCGTTTGTACGGCTTCCATCAGAGAGTTGCGAGTATTTTGGAATTTTTGGGTGAGGGATAAACTTTCCGTATCCGGTGTTTCAATTCCCAAAAACACACCCGTAAAGTTAGCTGCTATCATCAGATCCAACAATTCCTGATCCTGTGCCAAATCCACCGAAGCTTCTGTGCTTAAGCGGAACGGGTAGCCGCGTTCCGCCATCCAAGGACCCATTTCTCGCAGTAATCGCTTGACATTGCGCTTATTGCCAATAAAGTTATCATCCACTAAGAAAATCGAACGCCGCCACCCCAAATCATAGAGTCGTTGTAATTCGGCGAGCAGTTGTTCTGGGCTTTTCGTGCGAGGCTTGCGCCCATACAGGACAATAATGTCACAAAACTCACACTGAAACGGACAGCCTCTAGAAAACTGTACCGACATATCACTGTAGTCACTTAAATTCAGTAAGTCATAGCGAGGAATCGGGGTATTGGTGACATCCGGCTTTTCTCCATCAGAACGGAGTACACCAGAGGTTTCTCCTCGTTCTAGCGCTTCGACAAATTTGGGTAAGGTAATTTCTCCCTCATCCAAAATTAGAAAATCGACCCCCGCTTGTAATGCTGTTTCGGGTACAGAGGTAAAATAGGGACCTCCGGCTGCAACTGTCTTCCCGCGCCGCTTGGCTTCCCGAATGATATGCAGCAAATCAGGTTTCTGCACAATCATCCCGGAGACAATGACTAAATCTGCCCAATCCCAATCGGCTTGAGTTTCTAACCTTGCATTCCGGTCTACCAGACGAAATTCCCACGTCTGAGGCAAGATCGCTGCCACTGTAATCATACCCAAGGGCGGCAGAGTTACCTTGCGTCCAACCAGTTCGATGGCTTTGTCAAAAGACCAGAAGGATTTGGGAAACTGGGGATAGAGGAGTAAAACGCGCATTGTAGTTTAGGTAGTGGGCAATGGGAATCAGGGAATTCTCCGGTTTAGGGTCTTCCACTTCCCAATTCCCCATAGTATACGCCTTGATGGGCGATCGCGATTCTTCTGATAGGGGGAATTTTTCCACAATACAGTGGGGTTGCGAAAAGTCGGTGATAAAATCCCCTGTGCGATCGCACCACTAGTGCAGCGGGCATAAAAATACTTGAGCAGCTTCGTAGATACGATGAAGCAGGGGGAGCAGAGGGAGCAGGGGAAGCAGAGGAAGCAGGGGGAGATGGGGAAGGTGAGGGAGATGGGGGAGATGAGGAAGTTAACTCGAAATTCTACCTTACCTGTTCCCTGTTCCCTGTTCCCTATCCTATCCTTCATTTCTTTCACTGCATATCCTCTAAAAATGTCTCAACTTGACCATTTGGATTCAGGACAACCCGAATTGTGGGATTCCTGTTTCCTTCAACGGGTGAAACAAACGGTTCACCGACTAAGGGAATACCTGTTTGTTCAATGTGAACTTGTGAAGCTTGTCCCAGAGGAATAATCCGTTCAATGGAACCATCTTGGTCAATAAATAACCGATACTCTAGCGCTTTTGTCACGTCTTCTGGCGGTTGCCATCGCTGTTGCAAGTAGGTTCTTGCTTGGGCAACTTGAGGAATTGTATCAAAGAGTCTACCTCTGGCGGCATCATTGGTATCATCTAATTCGGTTGACTCTATCTCCGTATCCGTTGGCAAAGAAGGACGACGGGCGGTTACTGATGGACGACTCATCACGTCGGGGAGTTCTGGTGTAGCTGGAGTGACATCAAGAGGGGGAAATACGGGCAGAGGTGGGGGTGTCGCGGGTACTTGGGTCGAACTCGGGGACTTTTGCACATTCCCCGTCGGCGCTGTAGGGCGACTGGTTTGGGCAGAGGGTGGAGTTGACGGAGAGGCTGGTGTACTCGGCGCAGGTTGAGCCGGAGGGCGCTGGGGTGGAGGTGTGATGGCAATCTCTTGACGTTGGGGTGCGGGTGCGGGTGACGAACTCCGAGTCGATGGTGCTGGGGGTTTAACGGGTTTGGGGGGAGGTACTGTGGGCGCGTTGGCTAACGAGGGTGGTACCGTTGGCGTCGGAATTGGCGAAGGTGGCGAAGGTAAGGGGGATGGTGTTGGTGTGGGCAGTTCTTGAGCCAGGTTGGAGGGGACTTCTTCGGCTGAATCTGAGGCTGAACTGAGGCTTGCGGTTTCCTGAGTTAATTGGGATTGATTGAACCATCTCACACCCGCCGTCGTTACTCCTACGGCTAATACAACGGCGGCGGCGGCTTTTGTCCACAGGGGTAAAACTTTGGCTTTACCAGCGCGATTGAGGTTGGGTAGGGCTAAAATCTCTGCGACATAATCATCTAAAGCCGTGGCTAAATCGAACAGTTGGAGGACACTTAAGTAAACAACTGATCCAGAGTCTTCGTTTGCGAGTTGACCCAGAACTAATTCATGGGTGACTAACCCTTTGGGTTGTAGCGTAATGCCTAATGGAATTGCCCACTGTTTTAAAGGTTGTAATTTTGTGGATGGTAGCTTCGACTCTTGATTGTCTTGGGGTTGATCAGAGGTAACTAATGAAATAGGAGAGGCGGGTTCTGGGATATTAGATTCAAATTCACCTGGATTATCAGGTTGTACAGAAGAGGTTAGATTAGTCCAGGATAAGGGTTGGGGAGAGGTGTTGAGGAAGTTTTGGACGTAGTGACTTACTGCCTCATATAAGACATCCAGTTCTGTGCGATCGCCTTTTATCGTAACTAGCTTTTCGTCAGGCTGTCGCGGATCATCAAAATGTAATTCAAACCGTAAGTCTTTCACCACAGACTTCCCCACCCAACGCGACAGGGGTGACGTTTTTGCCACGATTTCCAGAGTGCAGGTGGGTGGCGTATAGCGGCGTAGAACTGAGCTAGGCATTATCATTTGTTATTCGTCATTTGTCAAAACACTGATTTCACGGATTTATTGGAGAGATAGGGGTAGAGAGGTGAGAGCTTATTGACACTGATTACACAGACAAGGAAAGTTCTCTCATCTTCCCCATCTCCCTCATCTTCCCCATCTCCCCCAGCCTCTGATAACTGATAACTGATAACTGATATTAGCCAGACGCTGAACCCAATAAGGCTAACCAGAGACGCCGATGACCATGAGAATCACTGTAAAAGAGTAAATCAATGAGTAATTTGAATGCCAGTTGATTGAGTAAATCCATAGATACATTGTCTCCTTGCTCCATCCGTTCCTGATAGGTGTTAATAAATGTATCGAGATAATCGCCTAACAAGGCAGTCCGATGGGGTTCACTATCTTGTTCAGTCATTTGTTCCAATAGGGCTACAGCCCGACGGAGGAGTTCCTGATGCTGTTTGGCTAAATGGCAAATAATCAAAACCAGCGATCGCGCTTCTTCCACATCCAGCTTTTTGCGCCCCCCTGAACTTTTACGCTGAGGGTTAGACTGACGCAGACGCCATAACCCGACGCGATCGGACACCACTGACTCTAAGTTTAAGTCAGCCGCCGCTTGTAGCATGGCTTCAGAACCAATACCCGCCAAGGCTTCCAGCGCCAGCAAGATTAAATCCAACTGGGTTTTAATATTATCCAGTTGCATAGAGTCTGGCACTTGCGCCAGGGGTAAATCCTGCCAAGCGTGAGACGAGGTTGGCGTCTTTAGGGTAGAGCGCATAACGTTAGAGTCAGAAATTTAATCAGGCGGGTGGATTCAGTTACCAATAGAGAAACACGACCTTTAGAGTTTACATCAAGTTTCCTTGGGGCAGAATTGAGGGATTGGAGAATTTGACTTTTCACGCCATCGATATCAAACCTAACCCCCCAGTCCCCTTCCTTGATACTGCTGGCGAATCAGGGGTCAGACCCCTCACCCCCATCACTCCGCTGCTCTATTCCTTCACGTCCATTCATTGTTCACGTTGAGAGGAACCCATCAGCTTGCGCCCTCTAGGGGGTAATGGGGGGTCAGACCCCAAAGGGGGCGAAGAGCAATAAATAAGATAATACAAAAAGTTGAAGAGTTGATGGTCGGCAGCGATGACACTACATCCACAAAACTATTGGGAAGTACCAAAAGAAACGGTTAGAGTAGCGCGTGCATCTTTCCCTGTCATGAAATGTATACATGAAAATGTATTATAAATTAGGAACATTATACAAAGACAAAGACTTTGCCGATTTATAGCGCTACGCGCTGGCGTATTTACACATTAGAAATGGAGGCTTTATCAGGAGTCCTTTAGAACATTTGTACTGTAACTACGCGAAAGGATACTGCTATAACTTGCTGATAAAATACTCAAACGCACTGTATCTCCATCTTTTAACGGCGCATCACTGCGAACCACAAACCGTTCTCCTGGCTTTAAACCGGATACAATAGCCACTCTACCCTTAGCGCGATCGCTTATTTCTACTTGACGGGCTTTAACGGTAGACTCACCCCCATTTTCAACCACAACAAATACCGTCGCTTTCTCTGAGGTTTTATTTGTTTTCGCCATCTGAGTATCTCCACGCCCTGACTCTCCACCAACCTCTAACGCCGTTTGCGGAACCACAACTTGGGCTTGGGTATTTGGGGTGAAGCTAACTCTGGCTAAAAGTCCACTCCCAATTTGACGATTCGGGTTGGGAATCGTCACTTCTACAGGAATTTGTAAGGCTTCACTATCTGCTGCTGGCGAAATTCGGGTCACTTTTCCGGAAAACGATTCATGGGTAAGGGCGTCTAACTGCACCGTTACCGATTGTCCCACCTGAATATCCGCTAATGCTCGATCTGAAACCCGAACTTCTACCTTTACCTGAGAGAAATCCCCTAACTTCAGCAGTTCACTTCCCGGTGTCACCAAATTCCCCGATTCGGTGACTCGTTCTAATACCACACCGTTAATCGGGGAGGCGAGTAACGCATAGGATTGACGTTCCTTATTTTCAGCTAAAATAGCTTGCTGCGCCTTAACCCTCTCTTGTGCAGCAGCAACGGCTTGTTGTTCGGTGTGAATTTGTTTGAGGGTGGCTTCCAGGTTTTGTTGGGCGGTGGCGGCGGCGGTTTGGGCTAATTCGGCTTCTTGTCGAGAAATGGCACCTTCTTGCGCCAGGTTTTGTAACCGTGTTGCATCATCTTTAGCTTGCTGCAATTCTAACCGGGCTTGTTCTGCCCTGGCTTGGGCATTTCCAACCTGGGTTTGGGCGCGGGCGACTTCTGATTTGAGGGCGGCGAGTTCGGCTTGGGCTTCGGTTACAGCCGTTTGTAATAAGGCGTCATCAATCTGGGCTAAAATTTGTCCTTGTTGTACCCGATCACCAATATCAACGGTTAGCTTCACCACTCGCCCTTCAATTTGAGATCGCAGGGAGACATCCCGCAGAGGTTGAGTGTTACCTTTATACTCTATGGGTTCTATCACCCATCCCGTTTCTGCGATCGCGACATCTACGGCTGTACTGGTTTTCTCTTCTGCACCAGGGGGTTTGGGTTGCGCCCCAGCTTCTGTCTTGGGACTAATGCCACATCCAGTGAGAGACGGTACAAGTAAAATAATCCACAGCATCAGAAAACCCAAATAGTTAGGGCTTGCTGAATAAGTATTGTGGTGAGGGGAAGCTGGGGAAGCCGCAGACGCTGAATGACTCAATTGATTCGGGGAGTACACGCTTTTAGTTCCCATTAGGGTAAAGTCGCCAAGGGGTGTTTTAAAGTTTCTTCATATATCTACTCTAAATGTTACCGCCTATTAATCACCTTGCCTATCAAAAGCATCGCTACTGGATGAACAGGTCCTTAGCGATCGCCAAATCGGCGGGGGAAGCGGGGGAAGTCCCCGTTGGTGCAGTGATTATTGATAATCAGGATAATCTCATCGCCACTGGCGAAAATCGGCGAGAACGCGATCGCGATCCCACCGCCCATGCCGAAATCCTCGCCCTACGTGCAGCCGGACAAGCCTTAAATACCTGGCATTTAAACACCTGCACCCTTTATGTCACCTTAGAACCCTGCGCCATGTGTGCTGGGGCGATTATTTTGGCGCGGCTAGGGTTGCTGGTGTATGGTGCGGATGACCCAAAAACTGGCACAATCCGCACCGTTGCTAATAGTCCTGATAGCGCTTACTCCAACCATCGCTTACCCGTCTTGGCTGGAATTATGGAAACCGAATGTCGAGAATATCTGAAATCCTGGTTTGCCCAACGACGCCAGCGCGATCGACAATCAACGCTTAACCATGACATTAACAGAACTGTCCCTTCAGTAGACGACAGGGGTTGTCAGACCTCATAAGGTAAAAGTGGAGAGTCGAAACACAAAAAACACAATCCCTTATGATGCAACTCCAATCCCGTGAACAGAACCAAACCTCCTCAACCTTGGACAAGCCTGATTCAAAGACGGTCAATTCCGCCAAAATAGTTCCCGTCAACTCCAGTGTTTCCCCTTTGTTAACCTCCATCCTCTATCCCTTGGGTCGCCGTATCCTCATGCCTCTTTATTTTGGGCGGCTGCAAGTGAAGGGACAAGCCAACATTCCCCAAACGGGTCCAGTTATCTTAGCACCCACCCATCGATCACGTTGGGATGGGTTAACCATGGCTTATGCGGCTGGGAAACCTGTCACAGGACGGGATTTGCGGTTTATGGTGTCGCAAGATGAAATAAAAGGATTACAAGGCTGGTTTATTCGGCGTATGGGTGGATTTGCCGTGAATACCAAACAACCGGGAATTGGCAGTATCCGCCACAGTGTCGAACTCCTGCGTCGTGGCGAAGCCCTAGTTATGTTTCCTGAGGGTAATATTTTTCGTCATGGTGAGGTTAATCCACTTAAACCCGGTATGGCGAGAATTGCCCTGCAAGCGGAATCTAATCAACCGGGTTTGGGATTAAAAATTGTCCCCGTTAGTATCCGTTATAGTGACCCTGTTCCTCACTGGGGTTCTGATATTGATATTCAGATTGGATCTCCTTTAGATGTCGCCAAGTATTGCAACCAGTCAGCTAAAAAAGGCGCTCAACAGCTAACCACCGATCTGGAAATGGCACTCAAACAGGTCGATCAAAACCGAGAATCCGTCAAAGAAGCTGCGTAAGTGGGTGGGGATCGTCATTCGTCATACTCGCTTTCATCGAGAAGCAAGCTACGTCATTCGTTAAGCTGTTCGGTATTTAAATTGGGATACCTAAAACCCTGAAAGGCAACAGGCAACAGGCAACAGCTAATACACAATTTAAATGCGTTTTAGCTTATGCGTTAGGATTTGGGATCAAACGCAAAACTTAACATCTTCTCGTCCGGACATTGTGAATGCAGTCAGGAATCCGTAACAATTGATATTTAACGTAGTCTAAAAGACGAGAAGACAATGGCAGAATCAATTACGGATCAAATGCGAGATCCCAACACACCGGATGATGTAATGATTCGCTCACAACCGCGTGTCCCGGTTACTGATCCGACGCTGGGTATTCCGGTTAACGTAAATCGACAAGGAACTCCCCGACATCGACTGGTAACCATTGGCGATTCTCTCACCCAAGGCTTTCAAAATGCGGCAATCTTTAATACCAATCTCTCTTGTCCGATGATGATTGCTTGGGAAATGGGTTGGGATGAGCAGTTCCGTCATCCTTTGCCCTATGGGGGATTGGGAGGGCTACCCCTAAACCTGGAATATTTCAGTCGGCGGTTAGAACGAGAATTTGGCGATCGCGTGGATTGGTGGGAACTAGGTTCTGCGGTATTCGCCATCCGTCAATTTATGGATGAAGTTGAAGATTATTGGGAACGGGGTCGTGGTTCGATTACGCCCAATACGATCGGAATTAACCACAATCTAGCCATTTATGGCTGGAAACTGGGAGATATTATTACTCGGAATGCCGATATTTGCCAAGCCGCGATACAACAACCCACGGATAATTTATTTCGACAGATTGTGGAAAATGCCAATGAACGGGCAGCGTTAAGGGTATTAAACTCAGCACGAGACCAACAAAATCAAGCACTGACACCTGTAGAAGCCGCAGCCGCATTAGGCGCAGATGGAACCCAGGAAAATGGTGAAGGAGATGGGATTGAAACCCTGATTATCCTGATTGGTGCGAATAATGCACTGGGTAGCGTTTCCCAACTCAAGGTAGTTTGGAGTGATGAAGGATATGATGATTTAGACCAGGCGAATCAATACACCGTCTGGCGTCCAATTCACTTTAAAGATCAGCTAGATAAAGTTGTCAAAGAAGTTAAAAAAATTCGCGCTCGTCATGTGATTTGGGCTACAGTTCCCCATGTGACGATCGCACCCATCGCTCGTGGGGTCAGTTCCAAGGTTACGCCCGGATCTCGCTACTTCCCCTACTATACCCGTCCTTGGATTAGCGACAAGGATTTCGATCCCAAGGATGACCCTAATATTACGGCACAGCAAGCGCGTGCGATCGATAGCGCCATTGACCAGTACAACAATTATATTGTTGATACCGTCAAAGACGCTCGCCACCAAGGACACGATTGGTACGTGTTTGAAATGAGTGGATTATTGGATCGGTTAGCATCACGACGCTACATTGAAGATCCCCAGAGTCGTCCTGATTGGTGGACAAAGTACGAATTGCCCCCAGAACTGCAAATGCTCTCACCTGTCCCCGATTCTCGCTTCTTTGTCTCGGATCGTACAGGTCGTGTGAGTGGGGGTTTATTCTCGTTAGATGGGATTCATCCCACCACGATTGGCTATGGACTAATGGCACAAGAGTTAATCACTATTATGCAACTGGCTGGAGTCAAGTTTTATCTGGGGGATGGTACAAGTGAGCGTTCCGGACCGGTGAGGGTTGATTTCCGGCGCTTAATTGATCTAGATACGCTGATTTCTGATCCGCCGCGATCGCTCTCTAGTAATTTAGAGTGGTTAGGATGGCTGGATCAGAATTTGGGCATTTTTCAGCGTTTACTGCGAATAGGTAATTAATACCGACCTAGATCCGGGCACGATAGTATCGTGTCCCTACCGCATCAATTATGCCTAAGCTGTGATCGGAAACAGTGTCGTGCCTTATTATCACGCCAGTCGTGATCAGCACAGTTTTATTGACATACAAAACAACCATTAACCTTAAAAAATAATTAAGCTTTATTGCTCTGAATTTTAGAAGAGTTTTAACAAAAACTTTAAGCCAACTTGATGAGATTTGCTTGGAACAGGCTTATGCTAAAGTAGTGACTGACTATGGAATTCTAAACTATTGTTCCCTTAGTCAGTAAAAATTAACGTTTAAAGACAAACAAGTATCAGGTTCAGATATCTACACCTGTCCCTAACCTCTCTGCATACCCATGAGCATTACCGAAACCACATCCTGGAACGATGTCCGCGTCGCCTTTAAAAAAATATGGGGATATGATAATTTCCGTCCACCTCAAGGTGAGATTATTCGGAGTATTTTGGAAGGGCGAGATGCACTGATTGTGTTACCCACAGGTGGGGGAAAATCAATTTGTTTTCAACTTCCCGCCCTTTTACAAACCGGATTAACCTTGGTGATTTCCCCATTAGTTGCTCTAATGGAAAATCAGGTACAAGAATTACGCGATCGCAACTTACCCGCCGCCCTGTTACATAGTCAATTAACCCCGCAACAACGGCGACACACGCTGCAAGCCTTAGAAAACCAGCAACTGCGATTACTTTACCTTTCCCCAGAAACCCTGTTAAGTGCGCCCGTTTGGGAACGACTCTCTCAACCTGATCTGAAAATTAATGGATTAATTCTCGATGAGGCACATTGTCTGGTTCAATGGGGGGATACCTTTCGACCCGCGTATCGACGCCTAGGGGCAGTACGACCCACCCTACTCAAATCTAAACCACCCGGTAGCCAAATCCCGATCGCCGCATTTACGGCGACGGCTGATCCCAGCGCCCAAGACACCATCAGCCAGGTGTTGCAATTACAACACCCCCAAGCCTTTTTAATCAGTCCCTATCGCCAAAATCTCAACCTAGACGTGCAAATCGTCTGGACACCACGGGGACGCCGCCAGAAGATGTTACGCTTCATCCAAGCCAGAAATCGGCAATCGGGGTTAGTTTATGTCCGTTCGCGGCGAGATAGTGAGGAATTAGCCCAATGGTTTGGGGAACGGGGGTATACAACAACCGCCTACCACGCCGGGTTAAGTTCCCAAGAACGGCGAGAGATTGAACAGAGTTGGCTAAGTGGCAAAACTCAATTTGTGGTGTGTACCTGCGCCTTTGGGATGGGCATCAATAAGCCCAATGTGCGGTGGGTTGTCCATTTTCAGCCCCCCCAATTATTATCAGAATATATTCAAGAAGTCGGTCGGGGTGGACGAGATGGCAAACCCGCAGATGCGCTGACGTTGATCAGTGAGCCAACGGGGTGGTTAAATTCAGAGGATAAGCAAAAGCGTCAATTTTTTGTCGATCAGATGCGATCGCAATACCAAGATGCCCAGCGTTTAGTCAAAAAGCTACCTGAACAGGGAAATGTAGCCGCTGTCAGCCAACAATTTCGCCAGGGTGAGGTTGCATTAGCCCTGCTACACAGTGCTGAACAATTGGAATGGCAAGATCCCTTTCACTATCACAAACACCCATCCCCCGATTCCCGCGCTTTGGCTAATTTAAGTTCCCACCAAGTTCAGGTACAGAAACTGATGACACAATACCTGACAACTCGCCAATGTCGTTGGCAGTTTTTACTCAAGGCATTTGGGTTTAAAAAGGAGGCGATGGGATTAAAATGTGGACATTGTGATAATTGTCGGAAATAGGTGTCATGGGGAATGGGCAATGGGCAATAGGCAATAGGCAATGGGGAAGAAAGAGACACTTGTAGAGACGTTCCGGTGCTTTAAAATCGTCATCATCCTCTCTCTCAAGATGAGAGAAATAACCTTTCCGTGTAATCAGTGTGACCAACCTCTCACCCCCTACCCCTATCTCTCCAATAAATCTGCGAAATCAGTGTTTTGACGAATGACAAATAACAAAATTATTTCTATTTTTCTAAGTACCTTTTTATGGGTAACTGTATCCTCCCCCCAGAGTCTAAACGCTCAAGGTGAAGAGGGATTACAGTTACAAGATTTTAGTTACTGGGCTAACCTCTGTGCTTCCCAAAAAGAGGCGAAAAACTATGAAGAAGCCCTAGAAGCCTGTGATCAAGCGATCGCGTTGAATCCTAATGAACCTCAAGCCTGGATTGACCGAGGTGATATTCAACGGGCATTAGACAATTATGCCGAAGCCGCCGCCTCTTATGGGCAAGTGATTCGCCTAGAACCGAGACATTCTGAAGCTTGGGCAAAGCGCTGCGCGGCAAATATCCAGTTGGCAAACTATGAAGCCGCAATCACTGACTGTGAAACAGCGTTGCAACTTGATGAAAATTGGAATCAGGTGACACGGGCTTATGCGTTGTATCATCAAGGGTTAGCTCTTTGGGGACAAGCAGAACGAGAAAAAGCTCTATTTTCTTTTGATTTAGCGGTTCAAAGTGATCCCAATTATTCCCTAGCTTGGGCGCAACGCTGTCTGTTATTATCCCAATTTGATCAGACGTATGATGCCCTTAACTCTTGTGAACGGGCATTACAAGTGAATGGGGATTGGGGAAATCAGACTCCTGCGATCGCCTGGACAAATCGCGGTAAAATTCTGACTCAGTTGGGACAGTATGACGCCGCCTTGGAGTCTTATGATCAAGCCTTGGCAATTGATCCTAAGGATGCAACCGCTTGGACGGAACAAGGTAAAGTATTATTAATTATTGGTCAACCGGGTGAAGCGTTAACTTCTCAGGAATGGGCGCTGAAAATTCGTCCCGATTATTCGTTAGCCTTAGCTAATCAATGTGCCACTTTGAATCAACTGGATCAATACGAAGATGCTTTAGCCGCCTGTGATCAAGCGATTCAAGAGGGAGATGGGCGCTGGGGAGACGAAGGGGCGGCGTATGCGTGGAGTCATCGGGCGGATGCGCTGACGGGTTTAGGTCGATTTCAAGAGGCTTTGGCATCCGCTAATCGGGCGGTAGCACTCAATCCCGACTATGCTGATCCCTGGAGTAGTCGGGGGGCGACGCTGTGGTTTATGGGGCGGTTTGAAGAGGCGCTAGGGGCGACAGAACAGGCGATTGTGATTAATCCTAATTCCTCGAAGGCGTGGTTTAACTATGCCCGAATTCTCACCACATTGGGAGACTATCAGGAAGCCCGTGCTGCTTATCAACGGGCGCTGTTAGGGGATGCGAATGTGGGTGATGTACTAACGTTGGCAGAGATTTGGGTAAATTTGAGTGGTTTAGACTTCCGTCTGGAACGCTATCAAGAGGCGATCACCGCAGCCGAACGAGCGATTGGGATTAATCCCGATTCGGCAGCCGCATGGTATAATAGGGGGTTAGCGTTAATGGCATTAGATCAATACCGTGATGCCGTGATGACTTACAACCGCGCGATCGCGATCGATGCAGAGAATGCTGATTTTTGGGCAGGGAAAGGTATTGCGCTGCGGTTTTTAGAGCAATATCCTCAAGCCTTGGAAGCCTTGCAAACGGCATTAGAATTGAATCCATCTCATCCGCAAGCATTGGTCAATCAAGAGTTTGTCATGCAAAAGTTACAAACTCCCAATGGGATGGAGGCTTTACCTAATTCAGGGGTTAGGTAAAATCGAAAAATCTGGATGTTAATGCTTCTCCTCTACGAATGCGTGATTTCTGATCCCTTACCTCAACCCTAGCCATGCAACGTTCAAGAATCCATCTACCCCTGCTTTACCCAATAATAACCGCAACGCTACTGACTTTGGCGACGGGGTGTTCTCAAGTGGAACCGCCTCCACCCACAGCACAACCGAACACACCAGCAACACCGATTCCCGCGTCTCCTACATCTGTTTCATCCCCAGCCGCTTCGCCGGAACCTGATCCCTTCTCCCAAGCCCTGGATACCGCGATGAGTGCAGCGACAATTACACAATCGGCTGTATCCCCGGATGACTGGAATCTAGTTGTTAATCGCTGGCAAGAAGCGATCGCACTTTTGGAGAAAACGCCATCCTCTCATCCGAAAAAACAACTGGCAAGCCAAAAAATAGATGAGTATCAGCGCAACTTAGCTTACGCCAAACAACAATCGGTCAAAAGTTCTCAACCTAAACCATCTCCCAAAATTATCGTGGCATCCCAGCCATCTGCAACGACTTCCTCCTCTCAACCTGAGACTCAATCCCCTCAGCCGCCTGCAACGACTCCACCCTCTCAACCTGAGACTCAATCCCCTCAGCCGCCTGCAACGACTCCATCCTCTCAACCCCAGGCTCAATCCCCTCAGCCACCTGCAACGACTCCATCCTCTCAACCCCAGACTCAATCCCCTCAACCCAGCCAATCTCCAGCAATTTCGGCAAACGTCGCTCTAGCCCAACATCTGCAACAAAGTGGTGCCAAAATGTATGAAGCCTACTGGTGTTCTGTTTGTCGCTGGCAAGAAAAACAGTTTGGACCCGAAGCTTATGCTTACGTTGCCACGATTGAATGTGACCCCCGTGGCAAAAATGCTCAACCTGAACTCTGTCGTCAAGCCAAAATTCAAGCCTTTCCAACCTGGGAAATTAATGGTCAATTTTATCGGGGAGGAATGCAGTTAGAACAACTGGCTAATTTGTCAGGGTATTCAGGTTCTCATGATTTTAACTAACTGCGCCTGTGCCTAAATAAGGGCGGGTTTTGTTGTTCGTTCAGTTATCGGTGAGATAGGGCGGGTTTTGTTGTTCCGTTATCGGTGGGGAGGGCGGGTTTTGTTGTTCCGTTATCGGTGGGGAGGGCGGGTTTTGTTGTTCCGTTATCGGTGAATAGCTGAATTTAGTCCCTAAACCCGCCCCTACAATTGATTCCCTAAACCCGCCCCTACAATTGATTCCCTAAACCCGCCCCTACAATTGTTCCTAAACCTACCCCTACATACAATTGATGATAGACGCGCCATAACACGTCTCTACATACTATGAAACATTCTAAACCGTTAACGACACACTCTGCCCAGCGCCACCGTTCTAAATTTCTCTTACTCGGATTAGTCTTTAGCACAACGGTGATTCTGATTTTAGCGGTTAGCCAATCTTGGCAAAGTCCTTTGGGAGAAGAACTGACGAATTTTGCCTTCGAGGTTGGCAATAACTATCGACAATGGTTTGAGCAACAACGTACTGATAATCCCTTAATTTTACTGGCTTTGTCCTTTGCTGGGGGATTAATCGCTAGTATTTCTCCCTGCATTTTATCCCTACTCCCTGTCAATCTGAGTTACATTGGCACCCGTGAGATTACCTCACGCCGGGATGCTTTGGTCAAAGCGGGGTTATTTGTCTTGGGAGTGGTAACCATGCTGAGTCTGTTTGGTTTATTTTCCTCTTGGGCAGGGGCTATATTGATTCAATTCCGAGGCTATGTACAGATTGTTGTCGGTGTCGTGATTATCCTCATGGGGTTGATGCTGTTGGGGATAATACGCCTACCTTTACCTCAGATGGGTTTTAACGGTGCGATCGCAGGACCCTATGGCGTTGGCGTAACCTTTGCCTTAGTGAGTTCTCCCTGCACCAGCCCCGTCATGTTTGCCGTTCTCACGGCGGGTGCAGCCACAGGTTCCCCGATTCAGAGTACCTTGGCAATGGTGTGTTATGCCTTGGGTTACACGGCGATCATTTTTTTCGCCAGTCTCTTCACCAGTTTGGTCAAACAAACCCGCTTTTTGTTGGGCTACTCTGACGCAATTATTCGGTTTGGCAGTATTGTGCTTTTGCTCATCGGCGGATTTTATCTGGTTGATGGCTTTCTCTGGTGGATTTCCGTGATGAATATGAGTAACTGATGCCAAACTGCGGTAAACTAGAATAATACGTTTTTGACTTTTTTAGCAGAATTTTGTTACAAGCCCTATGACTGTGGTAATTTCAGCAGCTCGTTCAGCGACATCTGCTGCACCAACTCAAGCTCCTGAAAAATCGCGTCAAGTTACCCGCAAGCCTTATCCCAACTATAAGGTTATTGTTCTCGATGATGATTTCAACACCTTTCAGCACGTCCATGACTGCTTGGTGAAGTATATTCCCGGAATGAGCAGCGATTACGCTTGGAAACTGACAAATCAGGTTCACTTTGAAGGTCAAGCCATTGTTTGGGTTGGTCCTCAGGAACAAGCTGAACTCTATCACCAACAGCTAAGTCGGGCTGGATTAACTATGGCTCCTTTGGAGGCGGCGTAAATGTAGAGACGTAGAATGCTACGTCTGGGAGAGGGGGTAATGATTTTGCACAAAACTGATCGACATGCAATTTAGATAGACAAAAATATATCATGGGTAAGTCCAATGGCGGTAGACTGGTTTGGAATCACTCAACTCACTTACCCGGGTTGATTCCGGTTCTAGAACGTCTCACTAGCTATACTGGGATTCAAACGATTACGCCGGCTGTCATTGGACGGGCGAGAAGCCATCGTCCTCGCTTAGAGTTAAAAGTGTCTGTACCCATTCGGGGTGGATATAAAATTATAGCTCGCTCTGGTAAAACCTTTCAAGAAGTGTTTATTGTTACTGAGTTGAGTAAGCGAGAATTAGAAGGTGCGATTTCACAAGCCTTGAAAAAAAAGTAATCAGTCAAGTGTAGATACAGTGTAGGGGCGGGTTTAGCCGCTTAATTGTAATGCCCACTGATAACCTTTAAGCAAAACCCGCCCTCCGTCATATCGTGAAAAGTCAATTGTAGGGGCGGGTTTAGCCGTTTCATCTTGATACTTCCTGATAACTTCCCAACAAAACCCGCCCTCCGTCATCGGTAATATCATTTCCTTTCATCTTGCAACCTTCCTTCTGCCCTCTGCCTTATCCTAATTTTTACCACGGACTTCCCACTAATGTAAACGCACTCCAATAATACGGATGCGTCAATTCTCTATCGGGTAAATCCGCTAACTGGGGCGGTAAAGGAATAGTCTGATTCGGAGTAACCAATTGACCATTTTCTATTCGCACCTCACCCCGAATCATCGCTAACTGTGCCTGTCGCAATGCTTCAGCTTTAATCGGAACTTGCTTTAACTGGGAATAAAAGGTAGTCATTAACCCCAACGTCGCATCATCGCTAACATACCAGAGACTTCCCAAGGCAGATTTTACTCCCGCTTGTACCGCTAACCCAGTAAATCCTAACTCAGCTTCTTCATTGCCTAACGCTGTGCGACAGGCGCTTAATACCATCAGTTCCACAGGTGGATTACTTAACCCTAATTCTCGAATTTGGTTCAAGGATAGTCTGGTATCCCAAAACTGGATATAAGAGTTTTCCGGCTTACCCGATTTAAACTCCCCATGGGTGGCTAAGTGGAGGATACCAAACGGGGTTCGATTGCGAACTGTTTTCAATCTTTGGGGAGTAAACGTATAATTTAGAAAGGATTCACCCTGCCATAATTTATCAGTAATCGTCGCCAACTCAATCGGGACAGCCGGTAAAGGATTTTGATCTTGAAATTCCGAAGCCCCCATCGCCAACACCTCCAGATTTCGCACATCCACATAGCGGGTATCCGTCAGCGATAAACTCGGCATCAACCCAATACTATAGCGTTCCAAAATAAACCCATTTCCATCATGCAAAACCGCCATTGGTAACGAACGCAACCCCACATCCACAACAAACGCCAAATTATTAATCTCTCGCCTCTGTAACTCTGCTTCCAAAGGCGCAATTAACCACTGATAAAGCTGTTGTGACACCGGAAGATAAGGACGAGGAATCCGCACATCCGTCACAGCGCGACGCAATTGTTGACTCCTATTCAAAACCTTCTCTCGCGTCGCCCCCGGCACAGGAAATCGTATCGGTTCCCCCTCAGCCGTCACCAAAATCAACTCCAATTGTTCCCCTGAAGAAGCCAACAAATCCTCCTCAGACATCGCCACCAAACCGCCATCCCCCTCTGCGAACCTCTGCGCTACCCTCTGCGAACCTCTGCGTTTCCCTAAATGCTTAACTGACGCATTTGTCGGCACAAACATGACATAAACCAGCGCAGGTTTTACCCCAGCCACCCGTTCAATTCGTTGTAACGTGGCTTGGGCTTGTGCCAAGGTAATAATTGGCGTATCCCCTAACCCAAAATACTCCTCATATTGATTTGTAAACGCCGCTTCAGCTTCAGCAACGGGATTGAAAACCGGGGAACTCGCGACTATCGCACTCTCTTTTGTGATATCGTCAGTGTCATCAGTCTGGGAACAATAAGGTGGACAAGTTCCCGTAATTGTCGGGGTAATAATCTGAATATTTCCTAACGTGAAACTACCCGGAAACGATTCAAATGGGAAGATAGTAAACTCACCACTGCTAATCCCTGCACTTGTCCCATTGGTTGTTCCATCTCCTACATCAAACGATGTTCCCCGTAAACCACCCCAGTGACGAATTGTAATATCACCACCTTCGATTCCGCCTGCTGTGGAGATACTGGTAAGAGTCCCATTTTGGTCAGTAAAATCATTCGTAGCGCGGAAAAATCGCTCTGTGGTGATATCAACATTACCGCCGTTTCCATTACTCCCACCTTGGGCATTAATCACGCTAACCTGAATATCGCCACTGGGGTCTAAAATAACATTACCACCATCACCAATACTCCCACTGGTATTAATTTCGCCTGTTGTAATCGCCTGTTCTGCTTGAATTACGATATTACCGCCGCTGTTTCCAGAACTATTCAGGTTTCCGGTAGTAACGGTTCCATTATCGCTGGTTAAAGTAATGTCCCGACTAGGATTTAAAATATCGCCTGTGGTGATATCTTGGTTTGCCAATAGCGTTAATGTGGCGTTATCATCTCCGAATAATGTACCGCTTGTGTAGTTAATCGAATTGGCTTGTAAGGTAACGGGGTCATTAAATGTCGCATCACCCGCCAAGGTTATTGTACCTGTGTTATTGTCGCGTCCGATAATAAGTTGAGTAAATCCGTTTTGTAAACGATTGAGTTCGTTGGTATTGAGATTCAAGCGAGTATCATTAATCGTGTTGCCAATTGTAATCCCTAAATTGGCGTCTAGGGGTTGTACTTGAAGTAGAGTATTGCCTTGAATTGTCCCTAATCTGATTTCATTCGCGGTGAGGCTGATATTACCCAGTCCGATAGCCGCAATTCCACCATCATCTCCAACTAAAATTCCCTCGCTGGTGTTGTCTGAACCATTAATAATTCCTTCTAAACTAATATTACCTGTCCCCGTTGTTTGGACAACACCGCCACCAAACCCTAAACCAGTAAATCCGCCCACCCAAATTCCATAATGATCTGTTCCCGTTCCTTGACTGGTTCCCTGGAGAAAAATAGCGCCATTCACTGAAGTGACTCTGGAGTTTTCTTCTAAGATGACAATACCTTGATTACTTATCGTTCCTTGTCCACCTGTTCCCACGAGAGTAATATTTCCGTTTCCGGAGGATGTCACCGTACTCCCCTCGACAATAGAAATACCATCGTTAAATTCTCCCGTTCCCGCACCACCCGTACCTGTCAAACTAATCGTTCCATTCACTGAAGAGATACGGGAGTTTAAATTACTAATACTAATTCCATCATTATTGTCTATCCCATTTCCACCTGTACCTGTTAGATTAATCGCACCTATTCCAGTTGTTTCTATTACACTACCATCGTTCACAACAATACCGAAATTATCGTCACCACCGTCACCTCCCGTACCTGTAATATCAATACTGCCATCTCCAGTGTTAATGGTACTGTTCTTAATAGTAACGCCAGAAGTAGAGGCAGCATTACCCCTGCCAGTGCCGATGAAATTGCCACCCCCTGTATCAATAGTGGCATTGGTGATGTCGAGAAGACCACCATTTATATTATCGAAATCAGCATTAAGGGTGACATTCCCACCATTCGTTCTAATGTTCTGATTAACGACAATCTCATTATTGGCTTGAGCGGTAAATCCGACTCCGCTTGCACTAATATTAATCGGTGCATCAAATGTAATATTATTAGTCGCTTGCAGAATCACGTTTGCCACGGCAGCATTAATCGTGCCATTATTAATCGTGTTATCTTCTCCAGGATCATTAAATGCATCATTTGCGGCTAGTTGATTAGGAGTGTTTTCACCTACGATAACGGTTATATTTTCGGGGTCTAAGAGCAACTGACCCAATTGACCTTGCATCGCTAGTAAATTAACAGTGCCAGCATAATCTAGATACTGTTTGCCCGATATTTCAGCAAAGCCACCATTACCACTTTCGCTACCGCCTCGTGCTGTAAGTGTTCCATAAAAACGGCTGGCTTCATCTGCCCAAACAATAATCTGTCCACCATTCCCATCAGTTAAAGCATCTGAATTAATGGTTGAATCTTCGCTAACAAAGGTGATATCAGCATTGGGAATTGTGCCTTCACCTTGATAATCGCCACCAATTCTCACCGTACCGCCACCATTGATACCAGAGGCGTCAAGATTGGCGGAAAGTAACCCAACTTTTTTACCAATAACATTGATTTCATTGCCAGTTAATGGTGAGGAGGAGGAGGGCGCACGTCGGTGCGCCCCTACGGTTTCGCCAATGGTTTCGTCAATCGTGGAAACATCAATTGTGCCAGAAATAATTGCAACTCCTGTTTCGTTTGGTACAGTTATCTGAGAATCCGCTAACTGTACCTCTCCCGATGCGGTAACATCAACGCCAGTCTCTACCTTGTCCGCTGAACCCGTTAACAACTCGGCGACATTTAATGGCGTGATTGGCACTAATACCCCGTCTTGATTCCGAGGCGCAACAATCTCTAATGAGAGTAACTGTCCCGGCTGAGAAATCCTGACCCGATTTGACCCTTCAACTGCCGTAATTGTAATCTGTCCCCCAGGTGCTGTTAGTTCCCCGGTGTTAATCACGGTTCCCCCTAATAGGGTTAACGTCTGTCCTGGAGAAACAGTTAAATTCCCAGCATTGATAATTGTTCCCGGTTGGGATAAATCAAAGGCAAATTGGTTGGGATCTCCTACCAACTGCTGATAATTATTATCTCCAAATGCATTGAACCAATTCCCCTGATTAAAGCCAATCCCTGTCGCCGTTGTTGCGATAAAATCGGCGGGAACATTTAATTGAGCATTTGTGCCAAATACAATCCCGGCTGGATTCATCAAATATAAATTCGGCGTTCCTCCTGTCACCTGAATCAAGCCATTAATCAGTGAGGGATTTCCGCCAACCACTCGCCCCAAAATAGTCCTCAAATTCGGATTCGCCAGAAAATTGGCAATTTGCCCTGCATCTAAGCCAAATTCCTGAAAACTGTGGAAGAGATTCGCCTCATCTGCATCCAGACTCCCCCCGGAAATGTTAAACTGATTCCCCTCCGGTGTGATAACTGTCCCCGTACCATCAGGGGCGGCGGTAATCGGTTCAGCGTTCGTAGTCGGCGCTGTCTTCGCCACCAAAATTAAACCCGCAACTAGAAACAACCAGCTAAAGCACCATTGAGCAGATTTCATGGGAGTAAGAGTTAAGGAAGGATCTATAGCTCAATTTTTTCGCTTATGCCAGTATTTTTTTCCTTGAAGTTATAAAATTATAAAAAACGATAGCTAATTTAGGTTTAATTAATTTTAATTTACATCTGAACGTTTTCCGGAGAGGAGTTGTATCGGTTATGAATAACAGAAAAATTTGCGAATAAATATTCTATTACTAACGTGCTATTGTGTCAAGTTAAATTTGAGGAGAGGGCGACCCGATCCAAGTGGGTGGACAAGAGTTGTTAATTAATGCAAGCGGGTCGCCCCTACAAGCGCCTTACCAATGACAAATGACAAATGACAAATGACTAATAACAAAATCCTTTATTTAATCACCGCGTCATTTCTATTTTGGCTAGGCGGTTCTCATCCTTCCCCAGCAGGAATGATTGATCCAGCTATGTTATCCGGGGATATCCGTTTAACCCTAAAACGTGGCGTGTGGAAAACCTGGGAAGGGGAACCTGTTTATCAGGATATTACCCTCGATTTAGTCTGTGATGCGAATAAGTGCGATCGCGAAGTATGGGGATTTGCGCCGAAGTTCAATCAGGCGGATCATCAGGGAGTTCTCCAGACAAGTCAACGGGGACGGTTATGGAACCTGGATGTGCAGATGCAAATTAGTCCTGATCCTTGGCAATCCCTAGAAGGACAAGCAGAGTATGATATCCAAGTGCGCTTGCATGACGATAATCAACTAATTGGCACTTATTCTGGAACCCTAAATGACCAACCTGTCAAGGGAGAAGTCCAGGGAATTATTCGTCCCCATTGGTCAAAACCTGTGGCAAATCATCGTCCTCTGCGCCCCCAGGAACATCCTCGATTAATTTTTCGCCCAGATCAACTTCCCCAATTGCGTCAGCAGGCTAAAACCCCCAGGGGTGAGGCAATTCTGGCACAGTTGCAACGGAGTCTAGACCAACCCATCTATTACGATGGCTATGTGCCAACTGGTGGCTATCACGCGGCTGGTTACTGCTTCCTCTCCCTAATCCAGCAGGATCAAGCTGCTGCTGCAACCGCTTGGCAGATTACGGTTAATTCCATGAACCAACCCGGACGCCGTTTACTAGAACATTCTACAGTAGTTGCAGGCGTGGCGTTGGCGTATGATTTGTGTTATCCGGCTTGGGATCAGGAACAGATCCAACAAGTCGCCGATTGGTTAGGGACTCAAACCGCCCTGCTGGTGAAAGGAACGGCGGGTGATGGCTGGAATCCTAACCCGGCGAGTAACTGGAATGCGAGGGCGCGAGGGGCGGCGGGGTTAGCGGCGTTGGCGCTACTGGAGGAGGGGGATGCCCAGAGTTGGCGTTGGCTGAAAGTGGCGGAACGGAATATTAAACGCTATCTGACGATTGGCATTGGCGATCGCGGTTTTGGGTCGGAGGGTGATCATTACAGTACCGAACCCTGGTTTCTCACGGTAATGCCCTTTTTACAAGCTTACCAGACTGTATTGGGGGAAGATTTGGTCACGCGATCGCACGCGGCTTGGTTTCTACCTCAGTATGTAACCCGAATGGTGGGTGAAGACGGGGAGGTGGCGATTCCCACCTATGGGCGTCATCGCTTAAGCCCCACGGGTTCTATCTTTGCGGTGGGATTGGGGATAGTCCCGGAACGGCTGCTACCGGGAGTTATGTGGTTCTTTAACCGTCATTGGGGGAGGAAGGGGGATAACAGTTTTGGCATAGAGTTACCCCATGAAGCGGCGTATATTTTCGCCGGATATCCTCAAGACGTAACCCTCCAGAACCCCGCAGAGGTATGGGGGCGGGTAATAGTGGATGCCCAAAAAGGCTTCTTTACGTTCCGCAATCAATGGCGAGATGAGAATGATTTTGTCACCAGTATTTTTGTCAAGCGAGAAAAACCCAGAGGCGGACATTGGTCATTTCCCGATGCGGGAAGTTTCCGGATTTGGGGCTTAGGAGGGCGCTGGGCGACAGCAGGATCGGCATCTGATGGGACACAGAGGGATGAAAATGTGGTGTTGCTACCGGAAAAACAAGCGGGGAAGACGGCGAAAGTGACGGGATTTCAGGCAAATCCGGATGGGTCGGGTATGGTTAGTTTACACCACCAGAACTGGTTGCGATCGCTCGCGGTGGATTATAGTGGCGCATCTGGTGTACCGGGGTTGTTTGTCTTGGTGGATCAGGTGGTTGACGCCGCAGAAGCAGATCAAACCTGGATTATGCATACCCAGGAAAAGGTGACGATTCAGGGTCAACAGTTTACCCTAGAGGCGGAATCTGGGGCGACGATGCAAGGAACCTTTATTACACCCTCCGATGTGAACCTGGAATTTATCCCCAGTGAGACAGGAGGAAGGATTCAAGCCACAGGGCGCGATCGCTTTATTGTAGTCATGACCGTTCAATCCGGGACAGCGCCTGAGGTTGAGGTTTTAAGACCTGGATTCAATCCCCGAATTCAGGTGGAAAACCAGACTATTGAAATAATAGAGGATAAAATCGTATTGAAATCGCTAAAAGAGGGTGCTAACTAGCTGAATTTTATCCGGATAGAATAAATTCTATCCTGAAGAATCTCAGCAGACTTGTTTCACGAGTGTCTTTTAGGATTTATTATTATCATGTCTGGTTTTGTAATAATTGCAATGTATGCCCTGTTTTGGATGTGGTTCTTTGGCGGCTTTGCACCGAAGAAAAAACCTCCCGCGAAAAAGAAATCCCCAGAACAAGAGTTAGGAGAAGCGCTGAGTAAATATTTGGCGGCATTGAATAAACCGGGAGATGCCAAGTAGAGACGCACCACGGCGCGTCTGGAAGCTGGGGGAGATGCGGCGTGCGATCGCGAACCCCCCCCCAACCCATTCTCCCCCAATCCTTACCAAAAATAACCCGGTTCCACAATCGTCTGCCGTTCTTGGGGGTCATAATTCAGACAATACTCTTGGGCGATCGCGTCTAATTCTCGGAGGCGTTTTACCTCAGTTTCCCTAATTTCCGTATCCGTGGATAACAGGATCACTTGATGGGACGCCGTAGGGAAATACCGTTCCACTAAATTACTCCGGTGAGAGGAATCTAACCGTCCTAACGGTGTATCAATCGCTACCGGAAGATGACGCCCAGAAACACGGGCAAGTCCCCAAAGAAAGGAAATTGCTAATAGTTGCTTTTCCCCCGCCGAGAGACGATGTTTGGGAATTGGTTGTCCTTCGGGATCATAGAGAGACAGGCTGAAGCTGTGGGTGTCAATGGCGACGCGGTGAACTAAGTCGGATTTATGCAGCAGATAACGGAAGCATTCGGTAACTTCGATTTCCAGTTTGTTGAGTTTTTTCAGAGTTAATTTCTCTCGAAAGAGTTCCAATGTGGTTTTAACCTTGGCAATCGAATTAATAATATGCTGATTATTTTTCAGTTTAATCGTTTCATCCGCATAATCTTCTAACTCCTTTTTCGTTTCCCTAATTTGACGATCTATTTCATCACAGCGGCGAGAAGCATTTTCGTAAGCCGCTTTAACCTTGATCACTTGATTTTGGGCGTCAGTAAATGCCTGTTTCAGGGCGTTGTAGGCTTCAGGAGACGCGGCGGTAGCAATTTGCCGATCTAACGCATCAATTTCAGTTTCTAGGGCTTGCAGGCGTTCGCGTTGGCTTTGGGCGTTGGTTTGTGCGGTTGAGAGTTCATAGTTCAGCAGGGTTTCTAGGCGAGTGATGGCGGCTTCATCGGCTAATAACCACGGTTCCTCTTGGGCGGCAATTTCTTGATCCAGTTCTTGATTTTCAGTCTCTATAAACGATTGAATCTGATTGACTCGCTTGGGGGTTAAGGAGATTTTTTTGATATACTGAATTAACCGAACATCCCGTTCTTTCAACACATCTCGTGTCAGTTTAACTTGGTGCTGTTTTTGTTCCTGTTCCGCTTGGGCTTTCGCTTGTTCCAATAGCGGAGAAATCAGAGAGAGGGGAAGTACACCAGCCGCCAAATCTCGCATCTCTTGACGCACCTGATTCGCTTGTTCAATCAGTGTTTTCGATTGGGCTTCCAGTTGACTGCGTTCGCTGGCAAGTTTACCGCCTTCGGAGACAAATTTATCCGACGCTACCTGTTGTTCTTTTGCAGCATAGTCCAGTTTGGATTTTAGGGCGCTTAAGTCTTGTGTCGCCGCTTCTTGTTTTTCTTTTTGGTCAATAAGTTTGGCTTCAATGTTATCTAAGGTTTCCAGTTCTTTCTGATTGGCAATATCCCGGCGCTTGCGACTGGCGAGAATATCTAAATCTGTGGATAGGCGTTCAGCCAGTTCTAACCCCAGCAGGGATTGAATCGCACTTACTACCAAAGGAGGTGGAGTTTCTAGTTCTGCCAATTCTTTGACTTGTTCCCCATCAAAGAGAAAGAGATTAGAAATACCCAGAGGAAGCAGATTTTCGATATAGTCATCCCAGGTATTTGCCAGGGCTTTATCGGGCCACTCTTCATCCACTAAAATACCTAGAGTGTCTTTCCCCTCTTTGGGGTCTTTTGTCCAATAACGGACAATTCTCAGAGTCCTAGGTTTATCCTCTTCGACGACTTCAAAGGCTAATTCAATCCGAGTGTTTTCTGTGGGCGGAGTGTTCCGGTTCACGCATTGGTTGAGAAAGTCGTTATAGCTTAAATTTCCCCTAGTGGAACATTGGGCGCGGGAACCGTAGAGAGTGAGGCGAATGGCGTCCATCAGGGTAGTTTTTCCACCCCCATTCATCCCGCCAAATAGAATAATCGGATGGGTAGAATTGTTAGTTTCGGGACGGAGGTTGATGACTTGTCGCCCTTGATAGGGACCAAAGTTTTGCAGGGCGAGTTCCAGGAATATCATAGTCAGGGGCTAATTTAGACGGGGGATAAGCTGTTCGGCATTTAAACCTTAATATCAAGAATGGCGCAATCCTTGTAGTGCGAGCATCTTGCTCGCTACTAATACCCAATTTAAATGCATGACAGCTTAAAATCAGGAATAATCTTTAACCGAATAGAAATGTCACTTTATAGTAAGTTTGTAGTAAGCGCTTAAGCGCTTATAGCACGCTTCGTGCCTACTACGAACAAAATAGAATGTGAATGTTGATTGTAGAGACATTGTATGAAACGTCTCTACAATATTTTGGCTATCTATCCATCTACATCTTCAGTATCCTCTGAATCGGGTTCGGGGAATTTTAAACTCGCCCAGGATAGCTGTTTAGGTTTCTCTTGCTTCGGCTTATCCCAAGCCTGTCTCAATTCGTGAACATCTGACAAATCCTGTTTGATATCTTGAACCGTATTTTTCAGATGTCGCTGATAGTAGGCGTGGTCAATCGCGTCTTCTCGAGAACGAGAACTACTATTAAAACATTTTTCTAGGGCTTCATAGATACCCCGTCGGGATTTAGTATGATATTGGCGTTCAGTGTCCAGAAGTTTTGCCATAAGTTCCAGGTGCATTTCATCCTGGTCACAGATTTCTTCTAAGACTGTCCATTCATCACTACCCAAAAGTTTGCGTTCGGCGCTAGGGCGGGAATCTTGGAAGGGTTCGCTTGTTATATCTTCATAGATACGGGGTAAGCTATCGTCAAATTCATGTTTTTCTTCTAACCAGATACGGCGAATTTCACTAAGTTCCTCTGGAGTAATCAGAGTAATATCACGCATCTCTGGGGGCGCGGTATTTCGGACATGGGTTTGGGCTTCTAAGACGCGCCTTAACCAATGTTCCCGCCAGTATTTCGTATAGGGACCATGAATCGGTTTAACGGAGATTTCACCATCAACATTGCGTTCAAAGAGTTCAACTTTACCGTAAATACGGCGGAAGTCTCTCTTATCGTGATCATCTTTAATATCCAAATCATTGCGAATATCCAGCAGAGGCTGCATCCACTCTTTCTCCTCATCATTTTGGATCATCGCCTCCATGGACTTATCTTTATTAACCATAGTGCAAACCCAACAACCAAACCGGGAATCCCCACAGCTAGGGGTTGAGGTATCAATAACCAAGGGACATTCATTATCGGCTGTTGCCCCCCGATACATGGAGAATAAGTCTTTGTTATTATTACCCCAGGGATTTTGCCACTGCATCAAATAAAGCCAAACTTCATCAGTTCGCCAATCTTCAATGGGAAGGTAAATGAGAGAGTTAGGGCGACTGGGATTCGTATTTAAGCGATCGCGCACTCGCCACTCTCTATGTTTAGCCATATTTGCCGCCCGTTTGACACTTTCAGCTTTGCGAGTTCCCAAAACCAGAATCACCTCACCGTTCGTTCTAATCACTTCGCGGATGAAAGAGTCAGCTGGTTTAATTTTTAAGCGTTCCGTACACCATCTAAATCGATTTCTGGGGGCGGGATAGCCTTTGCCAATTAAACAAACCCAAAATGTATCTTGAATAGCCGGATACGTGAGATGAGGTTGGATCGGCATTCCTTGCTTTTGGGCAGCTATCTTCATTCGATCCAAAGATTTACGTACCCAAGCCGTAACAATGGGGTTTTCTACTAGCGTGTCATTAGTAATAACATGAATTGTTTTCGTGCGTTTTTCTGGGGGTAGGGCTGCGATCGCATTCCAGACTAGCTGCAATACAACTGTACTATCTTTCCCACCTGACCAGCCAATAACAAATGGTATATTATCCTCGCAATATAACTCTTGTATTTCTTGAGTGAGTTGTTCTATATCTTCCACTAACTCAGCCACAGTACGTGGTGGGAAGAGTGACATCTGTTGGTTATCTGTCATACCTGAAATCTCGTTAATGCTACTGTTATTGATTACTGATTAGGTTACAAACTTAGTTTGGCGATGCCATTGAAGTGCCTCAAGTCGGGGAAAGTATTCTTCAGAACTCGGCAATAATATAGTTTCGCCATGAAAATCCTTCATCGGTCTACTGTGTGGTGATTCCTCCTGCAAATCACTAGCGATTATGATTTTGTAGTTGTCATCTAGGCAAAACCAACCATGGTCAAATGCCCAATGATGATTCTTGCAGAGTGATAATCCATTGTCTATTTGACTATCATAAAACTCGGAAAAAGGTTTAATATGTGCGCCATCTACTATATTTTGAGTAAAGGTACGAGTAATTTTGAGTCTACAGAAGGCACATTTATAATCATAGATATGCACTACCGTTTTCCGAAAAATAGCATCTCTAAATAGAGACTTCCTTAAATAAAATCTTGGTTGTTTCTCCGATTGGGTAGAACTGCTGCTTTGTTCAACTTCCTCTTCTTCTTGACTACTATCTTGAAATGCTTGATTAATTTTGAGAATCTCCTCTAATGCTTTTCCTTGGGATGAAAACCAAGCGGCGACAAGGGCATCAACTAATTCTTGTCGATGATTCTGGTCTTGGATTAACTCAAAAAGTTGATCATCTAGATAGGCATAATCAACATCACGTCTTAACGTGTTGATTGTTTGCGGACGACCTCCATCGTAAGCAGCACTAAATTGCAGATGCCAAAATCGACCTTCGCTATTCTTTAAATGAAAGAAGGGTAAAGCAAAATCACTATTTTTAAACGCTTCAGCGTTCAGCAAATTCCAATATTTTTGAAATGTGTCAATTAATTCGTCTGAAATTGAAATTTTATTATCCTGGATTAATCCTTGGGCAATTAAATCAATGACAGACAACAACAGTACAGGTTGATTTAGGGCTTTGCCTCCTCGTTGTTTATTCTTATATACATTGATTTTAGGGAAGCAATCGCAGTAGAAAGCAAGCGTTCGCCGAGTTTCTGATTGCTGTCCTTGACTCATCTGTGCCTCCTGACTCAATCATTTGTCTGTGATCACCTTTTTATTCTGTAGCTAAAAATTAATTAACCTGGACTAAGTTAAGCTGGATATAAATAGTGGTGATCATTTTAATCTCATCCAATCTTCTAACTCCGTCCAAATCTTGCCACTACAGGCGATATAAGCAACTTGTTCATTGGTTCTAGCATCCAAAACTTGCCCACCTGTCCAGTTCCCCCCGCCTAACTCATACTCCAGAATGTATCCTTGACAGATTTGAGAGGCTTCCTCAAGGGAATGAACAGGTAATTTTAGAGTAGGGACGCCAATATCCTCAGTCTGTCTAAAGTCCGGATTCCCACAAGCCGAGAGAATCACGATAAATTGGTCTGTATTCCGCCGAATGAACCGTTGTTTTTGCTGGTCTTGTTGACGACTATTCTCCCTCCCGACTAAACCACTAGAATTTTCTAACTCTTCCTCCTGTGAAGTTAACGGTAAACCCAAATATTCTTTCAAATAAGCCACCATCCGCCCTATACTGGTTCGCGATCGCGAAATCTGACCCTTGACCATAATCAGCCCCTCCCAATCGGGATTAGAACGCGACCAGCCAATCCATCGCAATTCCTGCAACCTTTCCTCCCAGCTATGGGGATAAACCGAGAGTAACACTGACCCTACCGCCCCCAATCCCAAAAGTGCGATCTCGTGACTATGAACATAATCCTGTCGCATCTCCCTGGCGCTTACAGTCCGTTGTCTCACCGCCTCCCAATCTGGAATACAATAACTCACAGCTTGCCAATACCGGATTGCCAAATCAATCTGCTGTTCTAATTCAGCCGTTTGCCAATCCGCCAATAGCATAGACGTAGCATTATAGAGGGTATGCAGCGTAAATAGCTTCCCCGATCGCACGGGTAATGTCTGATGTTCCTGATCGGTTAGGCTTCGGAACACATTAATATTTCTAATCACTGCTTTGACCACCGTCGCCGGGGGATGGCGATGATCATAGAGAATCGCCAGGGAAGCATCGGGATGAACCCCATAACGGTTGAGATCCAAAAACATCTGCTGGGAATAGCGCAACCCAATATCCAACACTAAAATAACCGCCACTGTCTCATACCCCAACGCCGGATTCTGCTTCAGCGCCCATTCAAACGCCGCGCAGCGATGTTGTCCATCGGTAATCTGAAACCGCGCATCCATGGGAACTCGTAAGCGTCCCATTTTTCGCCCTTCTTTCTCAGTACCAATCGGTTCAAAATTAATATCAGCGTCAATCGCGGCGGTAATCGCGGAAACGGTGTAATTATCAGGATTATTCAGAATATAGTTAGCAATATCTGGGACTCGTTTAGAATTAAGCGATCGCGCCACTCTCTGATCCGGCGGATTCTCCTCATCCTCCCTCGCAAACAGTTTAGGAATAAATCGCACTGGACACATCGACACATAATATTCCCGTCCCGCTTGAATCCCTCGGATTGCGGGTAAAACGTACTCAAAAGAAGGAATCAGTCCTTGGTGATTGGTCATTTGTCATTCGTCCTTTGTCCTTTGTCCTTGGTCATTCGTCCTTTGTCCTTTGTCCTTTGTCCTTTGTCCTTGGTTATAGGTTTAGTTATAAAGTTGGGTTGATTTACATTGATTTACCGATTAGGAATTTGGGTTTTGCCATTCATCGTGTTCCAGTCGTGCTAATGTTGTTGCTGCATCCGCTAACATTAAGGCAATATTCACACGCGCAACCTGATTTTTGGCAGCTTTCAACTCACCTGCGAGACATTGCACTCGTGTCCGATACGCCTCAATAGAATTCGGATCTAAAACCTTTACTGGATGACTCATTGTAGTTATTAAAATATTGGTTCATGGCGGATTTTGTTGATAGGTTATCGGTGAAAAGAAAGATCCTCTCTTACTCCCCTCTCCCAAGCTTGGGAGAGGGGCTGGGGGTGAGGGCTGTAGCTGTTGGCTAAACCCATCCCGACAAGCCCTCACAGGTGACATCCCTAGTATGGCACAATTTTGGTTTTTAAAAACCAATTTGACATAAAAATATTAAAACAGTTATTTTTAAAAACAGACTAAAATATTATAAAACCGATGAGTAGCCCCGACAAGCCAAAAGCAGACATCGCCAGCCAAATCCTGGAACAAGACAGCCAGGATCGACAGGCGCTAGCCCTGCTATTGGATCGCCATTTAGCCAGAAGCGATCGCCTCCTTGTCCAGAAAACCCAGATGGGGAGTACCGAAGCCTTTATCGGGTCCGTCACCCTCGAATGGTTAGATAGCCGCGTCCGCTTCGCCTCCCAACTCCCCCTATTCCGGCAAAAATTCGACCCCCAAACCGATAACGTCATCCGGGATGAAGAAACCGTCGATGAAATCCTGCAACGTCCCCTCGACTGGTCCCGTCAAGCCCCCCTCACCCAATACCTCGCCGCCCGCCAAGCCCACAAATTCCCCGCCGTTCTCGTCGTTCACAGCCCCACCTGGGTAGACAATCCCAAAGCCAAAGAATGGGATAAACAAGGACGCGCCCGCCAGTCTGCGGCGGATTTCATTCCCCTCGACCAAAACCAAACCGTCGGACTCCTGGATGTCTCCCCCTCCGTGTCCATCTTCGCCCTCGATGGTCAACACCGACTCATGGGTGTTCAGGGACTCATGACGTTACTTAAAACCGGGAGACTGCAACGTTACAACAAAAACAAGAAACCCGTCGGCAGTGTAATTACCATAGATGACCTAATCGACGAATACCAACTCAAGCCCGCCTACCTGCAAAGTCTCGCCCAGGAAAAAATCGGTATCGAATTCATCCCCGCCATCGCCAAAGGTGAAACCCGCGACGAAGCAAGACGGCGCGTCCGGTCTATTTTCGTCCACGTCAACTTAATGGCATTACGCTTAAGTAAAGGACAACTCGCCCTATTAAATGAAAATGACGGCTTTTCCATCGTCGCCCGCAAAATCGCCGTCAATCATCCCTTATTAAAAGAAGTCCCTGGACGCAACCCCCGTGTTAATTGGGATAGCGCCACCGTCGCCGCCAAATCCACCGTTTTAACCACCCTCCAGGCGTTAAATGAAATGTCTCAACGGTATCTAGACCATCAATTCCCCCACTGGAAACCGCCGGAGAAGAAAGGGTTAATCCCGATGCGTCCCGATGATGAGGAATTAGAGGCGGGAATTGACACCTTTAATCAATTTTTTGATTACTTAGCCAGCTTACCCAGTTATCAACGGTTAGACCAAGGAGAAGAAACCCCCCAGTTACGCCGTTTCAGCTTTGAGAAAAATGGCGGTGAGGGTAATATCCTTTTCCGTCCCGTGGGGCAAATTGCCTTTACCCAAGCCTTAGGAATTGTGGTATTTCAGAAAAAGTTATCGCTAAAAACGGTATTTAAGAAACTCAGTAAGTACGACGCCGAAGGGGGATTTAGTCAGATGGAGACGCCGCAATCCCTGTGGTATGGGGTGTTATTTGACCCGAATAAAAAGCGGATCATGGTATCGGGACGAGATTTAGCCGCCCGATTACTGATTTATATTATTGCGGGGACAGAGGATGGGATGGAAAAAGCCGAACTGCGGCGAGAATTAGCCGAAGCCAGAACAATTGAGGGAAAAGCGTTAGGGTTTAATGGTAAATTTGTCAAGCCTAGAGATGTGGGACTTCCCCCTGTGTTGTGAATGCTAATGAATTTTGTGGCATTGAATTGTAATCGTAACAGTAGGGGCGACCCGCTTGCACCAATTAAAAACGGTATCCACTTAATTGTATCGGGTCGCCCTTTGCTAAGGTTTATTTTACTTATAGAACCCGCATTTCTCACAAACTAATTCTATAAGTTAATTTGCCGCTTAAAAGTTGAGATTTTTAAAGAAGAATATAAAAAATCCAATTTATCAAACAAAATTATCCTGAAATTGCCAATTCTAACCTGTTTTTTTCACTAAAATTTAGTTGATCACGCCAAGTTGCCACGACAAAACAGACTGAAATAAGATTCAGTTACCTCAAAAATCATTGAGTTTTTATGGAAGCCGAAAAATTAAGAAGTATTGGGAATAGCTTGAATTCTGGAATGAGCAATAGCTAAAATCTCTTGATAAGGACAAGAACTGGATATGGCAATAACAATTCTTCTCACACTAACCGTAATTCTCGCTCCTAACTTAAGGAAATTGAGGCGAATTGTTCCGACAGTTGCTTTGGACAAAGAAGTTTTCTTCAAACCGTGATAACGAAAGGCTTGCATTAAAACATACGCCATTGAAGATAGCCAGAGTCGAAGTTGATTACTTTGAAAGGTTTGGGTAGAAGTTCGGTCAGCAAATAAGTCTAATTGCTGTTCTTTAATCCGATTTTCCATTTCTCCTCTCGGACAATATTGTTTAGTATAAAGTTGAGAAGGCGTAATTTGAGAAGGAGGTAAAGATGTGACGACATGA
>NZ_JAVJTO010000104.1:0-34296 GCF_040220235.1 Coleofasciculus sp. B1-GNL1-01 | reverse complement strand
GGAGTTTACTCCTTTGTTGATTAATGGCAGACCCTTAAAAAGCCTAAATCAATTTTATAACCAGCGTCGAGCTAAGTTACAATCTCTCTTAAAAAGCAATCGTCAAAGTTCCCAGAGAATTCGTCGTTTAACCCGTTGCCGTAATCAGAAGATAGATAATTATGGGATATCCGCTTACCTCGAACCCTGGCGGGGTTAATTGTTGGTTCAGCGTTGGGGATGTCGGGGGCTTTACTCCAAGGTATGTTACGCAATGGATTAGCTGATCCCTTTTTACTGGGGATTTCGGCGGGGGCGGGTTTGGTGGCGGTGGGTTTGGTGACGTTGGGATTGTTTCAAGCTTGGTTACCGTTGGCGGCGTGGGTGGGGGCGATTCTCACAACCTTTATTGTCTATTTTATTGCCCGCACGAATAAAACTGTTTCAGTGGAACGGTTAATTTTAGGCGGTGTGGCGGTGAGTGCGTTGTTTGGTGCGATTCAATCCACGCTATTGTTGTTAGCTGATGATGGTCGGATACAAGCCGCCCTAAACTGGCTGATTGGTAGTCTCAATGGGCGAGGATGGGCGGAAGTCACGGTGGCGGGTCCCTACATAGGCGTGGCGTTGTTGGGGGGTTGTCTGCTGGCGCGATCGCTCAATATCCTCAATTTGGGTGATGATCTCGCTGTAGGCTTAGGGGTTTCCTTGATGCGATCGCGTCTTTTGATTGGTGGCGTCGCTACCTTACTCGCTGCGGGGGCAGTGAGTGTGGGCGGTTTGATTGGATTTGTCGGTTTGATTGTCCCCCATGGTGTACGGTTATTGGTGGGTAATGATTATCGTTGGGTTCTCCCCCTTTCCGCCATTGGTGGGGCTTTTGTGTTAACGTTGGCGGATCTGCTTTCCCGTTTAGGGGCGATAGAATTACCTGTGGGGTCAGTTACGGCGTTGTTAGGTTCGCCTTTGTTTGTTTGGTTGCTTTCTCGTGGCTCTACACTATCTAGACGTTGATCAGTTATTTGTCATTTTAAAACTCAAAACGTTTCAAAATGCCTATTGAAGCAAAAAAATTGGCGGGTGGTTATGGAAGTACAGCGATTATTCAGGATATTAATTTCGCTGTAAAAACGGGTGAGTGGCTGAGTTTAATTGGTGCCAATGGTTCGGGTAAATCTACGTTACTTAAACTCCTTTGTCGTATCTTACAACCGCAAAGGGGAACCGTTATCCTCGATGGGAAGGACATTCACACGCAACCGCCTCAGATTGTTGCCCAAAAACTGGCAATTTTGCCCCAACAACAAGCCATTCCGGCTGGATTAACGGTACAGCAATTAGTCAGTTTGGGGCGCACACCTCATCAACCTTGGTGGCAATGGGAACTGGATCGCGAAGATGGGCAAAAGGTAGACGCCGCGATTGCCGAGACGGGGATTGAAGCCTTTCGCGATCGCCCAGTGGAACTCCTCTCTGGTGGGGAACGCCAACGGGCTTTTTTGGCGTTGGCGCTGGCACAAGATCCCCAGGTGCTATTGTTGGATGAACCAACGACTTATCTGGATATTCACTATCAGCTACAATTACTAGAACTGCTCAAATATCTGAATCAGCAGCAAGGGTTATCAATTGTGACGGTACTGCATGAGGTGAATCTAGCCACGCGGTATAGCGATCGCATCGCCATGCTTAAACAAGGGCGTCTTTGGCATATTGGCACCCCAGTAGATGTGATTACTCCGGACAATCTCGCCCAAGTTTTTGATGTGGAGGTGATTGTGATTCAGACGCCTGTGGGTTTGCAAATTTGTCCGGTTGCGCCCTGTGTCACTTGAGTTTTTTGTCATTTGCCAAATGGTTTAGTTCTGGCATTCAGACAGGGCGGGTTTAGTTACATTTGGATGCTTTCGTAAACGATAGTCGTGAAACCCGCCCCTACACATTCAAAACTAAAAACGGATTATGACTCTTCTTGTTCACGCTAATAAAACGCAAAAATCAGCACTCGTTTTCTTGCAAAATTTGCTAATCATTATTGTTAGTATTTTGTTGAGTTTAGTCTTAGTCGCTTGCACCTCTACCCCGACAGAACAAACGCCTACAGCAGATACGAATCAAAACACAGCCGAACGAGTTGTGTCTCTCACTTCTTTGTCTTCCGATATTATTTACCAACTGGATCAAACCAAACTTGTTGGCACTACAAGTAGCCGATTACTCAATCAAGATCCCCGATTTGAAGAGATTCCCAAAGTGAGTCAGGGTCAAACCTTACCGAATTTAGAGAAAATTGTCGCCCTTAAACCCGACTTAGTGATCGCCAACGCCGAGTTTCATGCCCAACTCTTACCTAAATTCCAAGAATTGGGAATTACCACGCTGACAACCCAAATTGAAAAATGGCAGGATTTAGAAACAATTACGAACACCTTGGCTGAAGCAATTGGTGCAGATCCCGCCCCTCTCTTAACCCGTTATCAAACCTTTTTAGGCGAACCCGTATCTGACTCTCCCTCAACCTTAGTTCTCGTCAGTCGTCAACCGATTTTAGCTCCTAATAAAGATAGTTGGGCGGGTGACTTGCTAACGAAATTTGGGGCAAAAAATATCGTGGCGGACTTACAAGGGAAAAGTCCAGTAGGTGGTTATGTCACCCTCTCGGCAGAAAAAGTGTTAGAGGCAAATCCAGAGGTGCTTTTAGTGGTTGATACAGGACAAGGAATTGTGGAACAATTTAAATCTGAACCCTTCTGGAATCAGCTTAAAGCCACCCAACGCGATCGCGTTTATGTTTTCGATTATTATGGGTTAGTCAATCCCGGCAGTATCGATAAGATTGAAGCCGCTTGTAATCAATTGAAAAAAGCATTATCCGGAGCCTGAAAGTTCTAGGTAAACTTCATTGTTTTTTAGTATTTTTGTTTTAGTTTTTGAGGAAAAATATCTGTGAACTCATTATTCGGCTTCTCCAATCAGTGTAAAAGCTGCCCAGTCTCTGGGATGAGGATGTTTTTCTATTGTCGTCAGCATGGCTTGTCGCAGCGCTTGGGCTTTGTCAGGATTGTTTTGTAGATTTTGATAAAATTCCTGCATCAGGGAGGCTGTGGGGGCATCTGGCACTGTCCACAGGGATACAATCACACTGGGTACACCTGCTGAAATCAGGGAGCGGGATAAACCGATGACCCCATCCCCGGTAATTCGACCTTGACCCGTATTGCAGGCGCTGAGGACAACCAATTCGGCGTTGAGGTTCATGGTGAGAATTTCATCTGCCGTAAGTAAGCCGTTATCGTTAGTAGAAGGGGCTAATGCGATCGCACTCCCTAATCCCCAGATTTCATCGAGTATGCCATGGGTGGCTAGGTGAATAATCCGGGCGTTTGCCATATTCTCAACCACGGTAATTTTACTGGCTTGGTTTCCAGTGAGGGCTTGGGTATTGAACAGTTGGGCGATGGCTTCGGCTTCCCGTTGGGCGTGGGGAAGAGAGGCTAAGGGTAAAGGGTGATCGCCAGGTATCAAGGGCATCTCTGGCATGGTAGGATTACCCACAACTAATACATTTCCCTTCCCAACTCGTTGGCGTTGTTTATGGGTTAAATCAAGAACTTGAATCGCTGGGGCGGTAAGGATAGTATGTGTTTCGATTAAGTATTTCCCCGAAGCATCTTGTAGGGCGGGAAAAGGAACCAGAAATAGTTCTTGATGGGGGATAAAAATAACGCGAGATTCGGGATTTGTGGGCAGAAGGTTGGCAATGGGTTCAATCAGTAATTTATGAAGTTGTTGTAAGTGAGAATAGTAGGCACGATTATCGGCGGCTTTATCCACAACATCGCTGATGGGACGTTCAATGATAATACCCTCTTCCCAAGACGGTTGACGGATAATCAGAGTCTTGCTTTGGGAATTCACGGCGATGACTTCCCAGGGTTGATAATCCGCCGCATCACTGTTTAATCTGACCCAATCACCCGGAATAAAGGTTTGGGTTTGACCGCAACATCTGACACCGATGGATTGACGAGTATGGGGAATCAAGTGTTTTAGAGGCGTATCCAAGGATGTAATATCAACTTGGCGAAAGGCGATTTTACCCGTGGGTTGAATGACCCAAATATAGAGTCTAGATTGATCATCATGCTTAAATCGAATTAGCGAATATTCAACCACTGTAGCATTTTGCGCTTTGGCAATCTGTTGAATATTTTGGCTGGTAGGTGGTGTAATCGAAGGGTGAACATTTGACTGAGTAGATAAACGAGTTGCTAATAATTCTACAAATACCCTTGCCCGTCCCCGTTCAGCAATTTCCAAGGCTTCATGGGGTTTATTCTGCGCGATCAGAACCCGTTGTAATGTCTGGTAGGGACTTCGCTGAGTTTCAACCATTGATACTTTATCTGGATGATTTAATCCCACACGCAAGGATTCGTAAATTTCTAGTGATGAGACAAGATGAGTTTGAGCAGAGGTAAGATTACCCGCTTTAAATAGGGTAACACCCAAATTGTTTAAAAACATAGCTTCTTGGCAACGAAGACCAATTTTCTGGATAATGGCTAAGGATTGCTGATGACACTCAATTGCCAGATTATACTGCGCGATCGCGTCATAACTATTGCCCAAACTATTCAAGGAACGGGCTTCTCCAGAACGAGTCCCAATCTCTCGTGCAATTGTCAACGATTGCTGGTAAAACTCAATCGCTTGCTTGTAGCGTTGTTGGCAAAAATAGGCATTCCCTAAATTATAGAAGGAATTGGCTATTCCTGAACGAAATTCTATCTTTTTGGCGATGGCTAAAGACTGCTGATAGAACTCAATTGCCTGCTGGTATTGTTGAAGTAAAAAGTAGGCATTACCTAGATTCCCTAAAGCATTCGCTTCCCCCGCTTGATCATTCGTTTCCCGGCAAATGCTCAACGATTCTTGATAACGTTGAATTCCTAGCTGGGCTTGTCCGAGGAAACTGTAAACATTGCCCAAGTTAGATAAAGCAGAGGCAGTTTTTGAGGGGTGACTGAGTTTCCGAGAAATCATTAGTGATTGTTGAAACGCCTCAATTGCTTTTGGGTATTGATCCAAAGCAAGATAAACCTTGCCCAGACTACTCAAAGCAGCGGCTTCTCCATAGTTATTGCCAATTTTGCGGGAAATGACCAAGGATTTTTGCAGAGAGTCAATGGCTTGTTGGTAGTGATCCAACTCTAGATAAGCTTTGCCCATGTAATATAAACAATAGGCGAGTCTTGAGTGATTTCTAATTTTTCGGAAAATTACTAAGGATTGTTGAAAAAACCGAATCGCTGGCTGGTACTGTTCACAACAAAGATAAGCTTTACCTAGGTAGTACAAACAAGACGCGACTTTACGATGACCAATGTTTTGGAAAATTGCTAAGGATTGCTGAAACGACTCAATCGCTGGTTGGTATTGTTCCCCCGAAAGGTAAATCTTACCCAGATTATATCGACAAGCCGCTTCCCCAGAATCATGATTAATGTCTTGGAAAGATTTTAAAGCGTCTTGGAAAGACTGAATGGCTGACTGATAATCATCTAAAGAACTATAAGCCTTTCCTAGATTGTATAGAGACACCGCTTGATCCCAACAAGATTCGAGTTTCTGAAACAGTTCTAAGGATTGCTGAAAACAGTCAATTGCCTGGGGGTATTGTTTCAAAGCCAAATACGCCTTGCCCAGACTGGATAAGGATGCCGCTATTTGAGCGCGATCGCTAATTTCTCGAAATATATCTAAGGCGGCTTGGCAAGATTTAATTGCCTGCGGGTATTGTTCTAGAGAAAAATAAGTCTTACCTTGATTAGATAGACAGATAGCCTCTTGATAGCGATGAGTGATTTTTCGTAAACTTGTCGAAGATTGCTGATATTGCTCCCAGAAAACGTCTTTCTGTCCTTTCGTATTTAAGGAAAAACATTTCTCTGAGTAGGCACTAATTTTTCGTACCGTCGCTAGGGATAGCTGATAAAATTCAATAGCTGGCTGATATTGTCCCAGAGAAGAATAGGCAAACGTATGTTTCTTGGAGACAGGGTTTTTAGGGGGATAGTTTGCCGATTTTCGTGGGGTTCTAAATCGGTTTAAACAAAACCTGAAAATCCGAGAGAAAAGATAGGCGACAAAACGCTTCACCCATGGCGGAATAATAACAATTTCGAGTAGTCCGATTATCTGAGACTTACTCGCTTCTGTACTTGTCGGTTGTGACAATAATTGACTTGGCTTTTGAGTCATAAGTCTGGATTGGTTCAGTTGTAGGATTTGGCGTCTAAGATCCCTGACTTCTTGAAGAAGTCGGGGATCTGTCTGTGTACCTAACTAAGCACGCGATCGCGCTGATGTACAAAAGGCGAACGGTTCTAAAATTAACTCATCCAGACGTACCAATGGATGCTGTAATAAATCTGTCCAAGCGGTAATAATTTCATTGGCTTGGGGATAGATTAAGCGCAATTTAGCGAGTTCAGTTAAAGCCTCGTGCCAAATTCCATTCTTGGCGTAAAGCTTAACTCGCTGTAAGGGAGATAATCGTTTTAATTGACGTTGTAGCGTTTTATCGATTAAACGTCGCTTAACCACGCCATTCACCGCCATGAAGTCGGCATGACTAGCCGAATTGCCGAAAAAAAAGAACCGCCAACGGTACTTTTTGTTAATCTCTAATCCTGGTGCAGTTTGAGGAATACGGAAACTGATAATTCCTGAAGCCTTAGTTATTTGAAACTGAGTTTTATAAACGGTTCGTTTGGTTATTTCATCTTCCAACACCAACTCCATACAACCCGACGGATAGGGAACATATAGCCAAAAGGTAGGATATTCAGCAACAGTAATACCCAAATTCGTCGCTGGAACCAACGCCATAAACGGCTTTTGAACGTGAGGACAACCTGGACGACTACCGGAATTTTGGCGATCGCCGGGTGCGCCATCGGGAGGCGGTTCAAATTCTAATATCTCTTGGGATGGAGGGAACTTATCTGCACGAAAACTGGTCTGTGCTAGAGTACGGCTGCTAAGACTAAATAGGGCTAAATTCAAAGCGCACGTTAGCAGAATAGGCTGAGTTTGCCACGGTTTCATAGAGTTGTCCTGGTTCAAGTGAAGCATCTCATTGTGAACTCAGGTGCTTATCTCCAAGTTATTACCCATTGAGTGGAAATAATCACCTGTTAACCTTTGTCAGTTGCCACTGACGTTAGCATTTCGTCCAAAGGTTAGTATAGGGCATTTATTTATGCTACAAGGGCAATAAATTGATTTCCAGATACACTGATTCCTTGGCGTCCATTTAATCCGGTTTTGCTGGCTTGGTTTGCCAATTAAAGGACTCAAATAACCGATCTGCAAGGATTCGATAATTCACAATCTAATGGCGTGGCACAGCTAAAATGGTGGAATAGGTTGTAGGTTGGGTTGGCGCCAGAAAACCCAACCGAATATAGGGCTAAAGTTCCCTGACTACAAACCCTACTGGCTTATCCATGTAGTTGACTATAGGCAATGATCAGACTTCCAGTGAATATCAATGCTAACGCCGATGGCATCAAAGGCATCCATCCCCCTACTATCAATACCCCGAAACAGGCAACATATAAAACCGCGATCGCACCCACAGTAACCAGTCTCCCATAAACGCTGTGACGCCAGCGCCATACCATTATCCCCGCTACCCCTGACCCCACCCAAATCCACATCCATTCCCCCCAAGTGGGTAACACCCATAATAAAGGACGTTCATCGAGTACCGCGCTGAGAATTTGACTCACCATCTGCGCTTGCACAACCACCCCTGGCATTTTCCGATAGGGTAATTCACTGGCGCTATAAGGAGTAAAGAATTCATCAGACGCCGTTGGCGCACTCATACCAATTAAAATAACCTTATCCTTCGCCCAATCCGGATTCACTTGACCCTGTAACACCTGGGTAACACTAACCCGATGGGCGACATCTTTAGCATCCCGATAATTCAGCAATACCTGGAATCCCCGCGTATCTAGGCGATGGTAAGCGCCAATATTACCCTGAAAATCCTTAAATACCACGTTTCCTACTTGCACCCGTTCTCGATCCAGGTTTCGTGGTTCAATCCCCTCCACCGCTAAATACCGCAATGCTAACCGTACACTCAGGGAATAGTTCGTGGCGCAAGCATCATTAAGACTGGGTTGCATGAACATCAAATGACGGCGAATTATCCCATCGGGATCTACCACCAAATCACTATACCCCAGGCGATCCGGGGACAATCCCGGTGGCGGTGCGATCGTGGGTTTGTTGGGATTATTCGCTTCCCTGACACTGCACAATCCAATTAAACGGTGATTCTGCTGAAACTGGCGCATCAACGCCGCATGACCTGTTTTTACGGGGCGATCGCGAAAAATATCTAACCCTAAAACTCGCGGTTGATTCTCCTCTAACTTTTCAATCACGTCGGCTAAAATTCCATCCGGTAGGGGATAGCCATAGCGATTTACATCCTCCTCCGTTCCTTCCACCACCAACAGCCGTGAGTCTATCCCTTCATCCGATCGCAGCCGGATTAGCTGATCCAACGCCTGTAATTCTATGATTTGCAGCCATCCTAGCGATCGCATCCCAATCACGAATACTGTTGCGATCGCACTCGCCATCAAGGGGACGTGGAATCGCCGCCGTTCTCTTCCCCGTAACTGTTGCCACGTTAACGGTTTAGCCGCCGGATTTTGACCAATTACAGGTAGCCAGCAAGCACAAGGACATTCATCCTCCAGACATTCTAACCGTTCTCGCGCCTGTCGTACCGCTAAATGCAGGGATATCGGTTCCCTAGCAAAACTGGCTAAAAAATGCTGCAAAAACGCCTGCGCCACCCCATCGGGTACAGGTTCCCGCATCACCGTAATATAAGGAATCTGCAAATCCGCCAACTGTCGCGCCAATCCCAACCCATCACAGGAATTAAAAATCGCCAACTGCAACCCAGCCGCGATCGCATGTCTCAGGGCGTGTTTTAATTGGGGAATGGTTAAACTGTCTTGGGGATTAATCGAAATTCGTCCTGTTTCTCCCTCAGTTTGACTATGACCCGCAAAAAAGAGAATATCCCAACCTTTTTTATCCCAAAGATACTCATCTAACTGTCGGCGTCTGGGTTCTTGTAAAAACACCAACTCGACACCCGGTAACCTCTCTAAAACCCGGCGATCGGTCTGAATATCAATACCCGCACTATGACCCAAAACCGCTAAAATTCTCACGATTCCCCAGCGAGTACGGGGGGTAGGTTTAATCGGCGCATAGTCTAACGCACTCACGGCTAATTCTGCACCAGGATAATCCTCAAAAAACTCCCATAAATGCCAAGGAAGACGCCGCAATACATCATCATTGGTTTCCACAATCACCTGAATTTCATCCCTAGGATTTAATTCCCGGCGCAATTTTTGGTCAATGGGACGGAATTCCTGGGAATTCAACCACGTATTTAGTAAGGTTTGCAATTGCTGACACAATTGCTGGAATTCCACCTCAGACACCTGAATCACATCATGGGTTTGGGTTTCAAATTCAATCCGCCTTGACCGAGACAACCGTTGCGAAAGTGCCTGATAGAGTAATTGCCAGCGTCGGTAAAGCTGTTCAATTTCCGGCGCTGGGGGTAAACTGCCTGTAACTTGCATAGATTGGTAGTCATCATCTGTGGATAACTGCACAGTGACGGCGGTAAAACCGTCGTGTAAATCGCCTGGGATTAGGTTTAATTTGACACGTTTACTCACAGGATTAATTGGCGATTGGTGATTGGTGATTGGTTTTGTAGGGGCGGGTTTCACTATTATCGTTTTTTACCTCACCCTGATGCAACTAAACCCGCCCCGACTTAGACAACTATCCGACAAAAAACTCCTCGCTAACGCTGACACCCTGAAGCGATACTTGTATCGTAAACCGTTCTCCTGAATTACAACGAAAGCGGGGGAGTTGGATAAAATTATCTAAACTCCGGGATGAAACCTCCTGAAGGGTTTCTCCAGCTTCCGATAACAACGTGAGTTGAAGATTTGGGGATAAGTACCGTTCACCAGACCCTGGATGCACTTGTATCAGTATACTGATTTTCTGCTCCTTGAGAGGTATAATCGCAACCAGTAAGGCTACAGATCGATCGGCTAGTGCCATGCCTAAATCAATGATCTTTGCCCGCTTGACAATTGGCTGATGTCTCAATTGCAACTGAGATGCATCCCGAAAGGCAAAGGCGACATTTCCCACTTCTGCACCTAACAGAGATTCTACCGTCTGCCATCCTTTCTCAAAGCTATTCTCTAACCATTGACGCAAATTAACAGGCAGTTTGGGGGAATTAGCTTGGCGAATTTGATTCAGATAAACGGTCAAATTCTCTAGAGGTTGTAATTTTTCCAAAAGTAATGTTTGAGTCGTCACCGTTTCCGCAAATCCCAATAGCGTCGCTTCCCGTAAGGAGTCATTGAACTGCACAGCGACATAGGCAATTCGTTCCTGAAAAACCTCGGCGGGAATATAAACCGTTTCAGCATCGGGTAATACAGGTCTACACTCTAAAGTTCCACAATGTTTCACCGGTAAATCAGCACTATCCAGCAGTGTCTGCATTACTGGATTAGCACTGTCTCGTTTCTGCCAGTCGGTGTTAAATCCTTGGCATTGCAAATAAATATGTACCGCATAAACGGCTAAGGTATTCAGATAAACCTGTTTGGCTTTTTCCGGATTCCTTTGACTACGCCGTTGTTGTTCGGCTGCGGCATGGGCTTTCCAGCCAAGTGGTACAGTAAATGTAAACGGATGAATGGTGTTAATTGTCATGGTTGGCATCTCTTAATCCTGAACGTTAGTTAGACAAATATTGCTGAAATTTGGGCGCAAATTTATGACAACAGCGATAGAAAAAACTACTCAATGTTGACGCACTGATACCAAACTCAGCCGCAATCTGTTCCCAACTCTTTTCGGCTAAGGTGGCTAAGGCAATAGCTTGAAAATTAGCATCAGGGCGATTGCGAATATAGTGCCGTTTAAATTGATTGTCCGCATCGTCACGAATCCAATCGGCTATCTGATCGGACACCGGAATCGCGGCTTCGGGTTGGGGTATATTCTCTAAATCCGCCAGGGAGGAAACCGTCTGGAATGAATAATTTCGGCAGTCTCGATAGGAATCGAGGATTTGCTTATTCAAGCGAAAATTTACCCAGGTCATAAATTGTTGACGTTTGCCTCGATTGGGGTCATAGTAGTCAATGTGTTGGCAAATATACATCAAGGTTTGATTCACTGCCTCATCATAAATGAGGGCATAAAATTCGGGTTGAAATTGTCCCAGATGCGGGCGACTCAGTTTTCCCGATAGCCCAATGGCTTGCACCAATTCCCGCAAAGCGTGATTTCGGGCTTCGCTACCGGGGGGATGCTGTTGGGCGTCTAGGGCGAACTGTTTGAGAGACTCATCAGTGAGAACAGTTCTAAAAGCGCGATCGCGTCGGATACTGATCCAGTCTCTCACCCCAGGACTTGACAAATTGTACTGATTAATATCCTGTTCCAGAGTCTGCCTAAGTTGCTCTCGTACCTGCTGATAGATTGTCCAGTAAATCCCTGTCAGGGGTTGACGATTCAGGGGGCGACAAATTTTACGCGATCGCAGAATTTCATCAACCAGTTCGGTTACAGCATTGCGCCGTTGTTCTGGGGAGCATTTGTACTGCTGAACCTTGAGAATCAACGGCGTCAGTTGTTCATCCATAGTTATTCAATACTCAAAACTTAACCCTCTCCTTTTCCCACCGTCGTCATCTTCAATGTTTTGCCTTCGTTATTACTCTGGGAATATCTCCAGCTATTCTGCCTTTTGTGACAAAACTTAATGATTGGCAAACTTTGCCCTAGTGCGCCTGTTGGAGTTCGGGCTTATGACTCTAGACTTATCGAAAAGGGAAAAAGCGGAAGACTACCTCTCCTATCGGATTTTCTGATCAATCCAGCTTTGGCAAGTAACTGAGTTGGGTAAAAAAGTCATCCTCCAGTACAAGTCATCCTCTAGTACAGCCGTAAACTTACCCACGCCAACTAAATATTGAGGGAATCCCCACTTTCCTAGGGGTGGCAAACCGAACCCAATCATTCTGAGCGTTCTTGTACCTTAGATTATCGAAAGAGCAAGGCAAATCAACCTTCTCAACGCTCTTTGTGGTCATTACTGCAAATTGTAAGGAGGTAACAATTATGGCTTTAGTTCGTTGGCAACCGTTTCAAGAAATTGACAGCTTACAACGGCAAATGAACCGTCTGTTTGACAATTTAATGACGACAGACGGAGATGGGTGGGCAACTACGTTTACCCCAGCGGCTGAGATGCAGGAAACCCCTGATGCTATCCATCTGAAACTGGAAGTTCCGGGGCTAGAACCTAACGATATCGACTTGCAAGTCTCCGCTGAAACCGTCTCGATTAGCGGGGAACGCAAACAAGAAACTCAAACGGAAGATAATGGCACCAAGCGCAGCGAATTCCGCTATGGTAGCTTCCGCCGGGTGATTTATTTACCCGCACGAGTGCAGAATACTGAGGTTCACGCTGAATACAAAAATGGTATTTTGCACCTCACACTTCCGAAAGCCGAAGAAGAGAAGAATAAAGTCGTTAAAGTGAACATCGGCTAATCGTCTCTTACTGCTGGAGTTTCACAGCATCTTTGGCTAGAAGGGGTAATACCAAATTCGCTTTGAAAACCCTTTTTTGCTATGGCGATTGAAATCGCTGCTACACAAACTTTCGTCCGCCTACGCGGACTGGGTGATAACGAGGGTAGCTAACCCGGATTTGGTATAAAGGGTAAAGAAACAAGGATGTGTGGCTACTCTCTGCCATTTCATCCTTCCCCATTAAGACCATTGGGTTTCTGATGTAAAAGCTGGCTGAAAGCGATCAGAAATTCAATGGTTTTATCTGACCATTTTTTCAAGTCAGATCAAGTTGTGTAGTCGTTACCATAAAAGTATCAAGTCAGCATTCAACAATTTGAACAGCTCAAAACTTTAATTAACTCACTGAATCAGCAAGCCAAGGAACTGAGCAAGCGAACTGTGGAATTGAGTCAGCAAGTGCCACAAGTTTCACTCAACCAACTCGAAGCCCTACGAGATCAACTGCAAACGTTAGAAGTCAGTATTCGCGAAAATTTCTCCAATGCCGTCATTACCGGACAGCTAAAACAGCTTAACGAAATTCTCAGCCGAGCGCTGCAAACACCGACTAATCAACCTAGTTCTCCACCATCGTCTGATCCGCTTCCGGAAAACACACCCCTGCCAAATTTGACATCCTCTGAGGCGGTTGGTGAGTCCACGGATGGGTTAAACCCCTCGCCATAACTGACAGTTCCGAATAATAACGTTCATCGTCAAGGAGCTAAATAAAATGGCAGTTGAAACGAATAATAAACCATTCCCAAAACCCCCAAAACTCAAAGAAATTGGTGGTAGCCTGCTTACCTTCATCACCATCCTACTCCTATTGAATTTAGCGATTATTCCCAGCTTAGGTTCTCATTATCGAGACGTACCCTATAGTGACTTTATTGAGCAAGTCGAAGCGGGTAAAGTCAAGCGTGCCATTGTCGGACCTGAGCGAATTCAGTACACCCTCAAACCCGAACCTAACAGCCCTTCTGAACCTCCCCGTGTCTTCGTCACCACACCCGTAGCGATTGATCTGGATTTACCGAAGATATTAAGAGAAAATGATGTGGAGTTTGCCGCTCCGCCACCGGACAACTTGGGTTGGCTCTCAACGGTACTGGGTTGGATTGTGCCACCTTTGATCTTTTTTGGCATCTGGGGGTGGCTGTTGAGTCGGAATCAGGGGGGAGGTCCTGCGGCGTTGACGGTGGGTCAGAGTAAGGCTCGAATCTACTCTGAAGGAAGTACAGGGATCAAATTTGACGATGTGGCTGGGGTGGATGAAGCTAAAGCCGAACTCCAAGAAGTGGTTGAGTTTCTTAGAGACTCAAGTCGCTATACCCAGATGGGTGCGAAAATTCCCAAAGGTGTGCTGCTGGTGGGACCACCGGGAACGGGTAAAACCTTACTGGCAAAAGCTGTAGCCGGGGAAGCAGGGGTTCCCTTCTTTAGCATATCGGGTTCGGAGTTTATTGAATTGTTTGTCGGTGTGGGTGCTGCACGGGTGCGAGATCTATTTGAACAAGCCAAACAACAGGCGCCCTGTATTGTTTTCATCGATGAATTAGATGCGTTGGGCAAGTCTCGCGGTGGCAATAGTCCCTTCATTGGTGGCAATGATGAGCGAGAACAGACGCTGAACCAGTTGCTCACAGAAATGGATGGCTTCGATGGCAATAGTGGTGTGATTATTCTAGCCGCAACTAACCGTCCGGATGTGCTTGACCCAGCCTTGCGCCGTCCAGGGCGTTTCGATCGCCAAATTGTGGTAGACCGACCGGATAAAATCGGGCGGGAAGCGATTCTCCAGGTTCATGCTCAGCATGTGAAGTTGGCTGAGGAGGTGGATTTGGCGAAAATTGCGGCGCGAACCCCAGGGTTTGCTGGGGCTGATTTGGCGAATCTGGTAAATGAGGCGGCTTTGCTAGCTGCACGCCAGCATCATCCGGCGGTGACTATGGCTGATTTTAATGAAGCGATTGATCGCGTGATTGCCGGACTGGAGAAAAAATCCCGTGTCCTCAGCGATATTGAGAAAAAAACCGTTGCCTATCATGAAGTGGGTCACGCCTTGGTGGGTTCTTTAATGCCCGGTGCTGGAACCGTTGAGAAAATCTCAGTCGTTCCCCGTGGTGTCGGCGCTCTCGGCTACACCGTACAGTTGCCGGAAGATGACCGCTTCTTAATGATGGAAGATGAAATTCGGGGACGAATTGCCACACTGTTAGGGGGGCGTTCGGCAGAAGAGTTAATCTTTGGTAAGGTATCGACGGGTGCTGGCGATGACATTCAAAAAGCCACGGATTTGGCGGAGCGTTCAGTTACGCTCTATGGTATGAGCAAAAATTTAGGAGCGATCGCGTTTGAGAAGAGTCAACCCCAATTCTTGGAGGGGTGGCAAAATCCTCGCCGTTCCGTTAGTCCCAAGGTGGCTGAGGAGATTGACCGAGAGGTTAAGGACATGGTAGACAGCGCTCACCAGATGGCACGGCTGATCTTGCAAACCAATCAAACTCTACTTGAACAAATCGCCGAAATTCTCTTGCACCAGGAAATCCTCGAAGGTGCAGAACTCCAAGAGCAACTCAAAAGCGCGATCGCGCCTGCGTCACTGCAAGATTGGTTGCAAACGGGTAAACTACCACAGGAATTACCCCAGTTACAACCCGCCGCTTAGAACTACTCGTTCAGTCATCGACTGAACGTCTTCAAAGACAGTAACCATTCCCTATTCAATACCCCCTTTTTTTACTGAGCAAAGCATATCTCCCGATTCTTTGCTTTGCTCAGAATGATACATTTCACCCTGTCCGATATAGCAGCTATAGCAGGTCGCGCTGGTGTATTTACAACTCCCTTCTCTGACGCTGATTTCAGATAAGATGTTCGTACAAACAAAGTGTAACTAGACCAGTGCGAAGCGCTATACCTTGGCAGGTGAGGAGATTTTTTACTGTTAAGAGTTCCCTAATCTCAAACGTTAACTTTAATGAAAGCCAACCTACTTATAAAACACCCTGAATAACAACGCCTAAAACTCTTGTTTTTGGTTATGTTCTCCCTCAAGGCTATGATTTTTATCTCCGATGACGACTCTTCCTAACTCCAAGGTGCTTCTACCGCCCCAGCCGAAATTTACATCCCTCTCAGATCGTTTAACCACGCTGCTCAACCGCTTACAACCGTCACCTGAAGCCCTAGTTTTAATTTCGGCAATCTTAATTAGTGGTGGAGCCGGCTTAGCGATGGTGTCCTTTCACCATTTAATCGATCTGTGCCAAATCCTAGCCTTCGGAAAATTATTTGGACTTCTCTCGGTTTGGGGAACGTGGACATTAGTTTGTATTCCCACCTTAGGCGGCTTAGTGGTTGGGGTCATGCGTTGGCATTATCCCCATATTTTAGGTCAGGGATTTTCGGCACTTTTAAGTAATGAAAGGGTGCAGAGAATCTCACCGATGCGACCCATTATTAAAATGTTGGCAGCGGCGATTTCTTTGGGAACAGGGGCATCCTTGGGACCTGAAAGTCCGAGCGTGGAAATTGGCTCTAATGTGGGGATTCTGCTGGGTCAATTTTTTCAAGTGTCTAAGGAGCGATATCGCTTACTGCTAGGCGCTGGGGCAGCAGCTAGTTTTGCGGCTGGATTTAATGCTCCAATTGCTGGCGTCTTCTTCGCGATAGAAGTTGTCCTAGGCACAGCATTTAGCACTCCAGCCGTAAGTCTCATCCTTCTCGCTGCCGTCATTTCTGCTATCATTGCTCGCCTCTTTTTGGGCGTTCATCCCGCTTTTGATTTACCGACTTACCAAGTTTTGAATAATTGGGAATGGATATTTTATTTAGGATTAGGTTTACTGGCTAGCTTAATATCGATTACCTATACCCAAGCAATTAAATTCGCTCAGGCTTGTTTTCGAGGCGAGGTTATGGGCTTGACTTGGCTACAAAAACTCCCCCCAGCCATGCAACCTGCTCTCGGAGGAGCCTGTGTCGGTTTGATGGCTTTACCATTGCCGCAAATTCTCGGTGTCGGCTATGGAACGCTAGAAGATATTCTCAAGGGAGAACAATTTTCAATCGTTTTTTTAGGTTTATTATTAAGCGGAAAAATAATAATTACCGCTATTAGTTTAGGTAGCGGCTTAGTCGGAGGTATTTTTGCTCCATCCCTGTTTATCGGAGCCTGTTTGGGAGCTATTTATGGCAATAGTTTAATGACTATTTTACCTCCTAGCTTATCAGAAACTGCCCCACCCCCGGCTTATGCCATGGTGGGAATGGCAGCCGTGCTTGCTGGTAGTGTAAGAGCGCCACTGACGGCAATTCTCTTACTGTTTGAGTTGACGCGAAACTATTTAATTATTCTCCCCCTAATGGCAGCGGTGAGTGTAACCGTTTGGGTCGTCGAGCAAGTGCAATCCTACCCATCTGGTAAGCGGTTAAATCTCCAGCAAATGGGTATGAACCTGGAAAAACAGGATGAGTTGGAGGTGTTGCAGCAAGTCCCAGTTGATACAATTATGCAGCGATCCTATGTGGGACTACCAGCTTCCCTGTCCTTGCTACACGCAGGTTGGATCATGATTCAGGACAAATGTCATACTGCTTTGGTGTTTGATGAAGCGGATCAACTAATCGGAATTATTACTCTAGCGGATATCAAGCGGATTATCAACGAAATCAAATCTCAAGCGTCCGAAACGTTAGAAGTTCAGCCAAAAGTTAGGGATATTTGTACGCAGGAAGTTCTCTATGCTTATCCCGATGAATCGGTGAGAGATGCTTTAAAACGAATGGGAGCAAGGGGGCTTTTTCTCTTACCTGTGGTCGCGAGAAATAATCCGCGAAACGTTTTGGGTGTGATTGAACGAAGTAAAATTGGTTTGGTTGGCGATTTGGTGACGACCAAAGAAGTCCTTGAACCTTATTTACCTAAGAGTCAGAAGTCCTAAGTTATATCATGTCCGGTGGAATACTTATCGGTAGAGACAAGGCAAAGTTATGCAATTTAAATGCGGATGGTGCAAGCCGAACAAGAGTGGCAACCAGGCGATCGCATTTTGGATTACTTCAAGCCTGGTGCTTGAGGAGAATTGAACACATTTACCCGCAGCCTGTCAAGTGAGGGCGGTAGTTGAATAGGGTAGTTCAGGACAGTTCATCGAGCTGTCGCTGTAGTTTTTGCAAAAATTCAGATGATGAATTTGGTAGTATTTGGATAATCGCCTGACGAACTCCTGGCACTGAATCCCTCTCAACTAAACAGCGTAAGTCCCGCTGTTGCCAATATCCAGTTTCATCAAAAACATTATCTAAAATTCCTAGATTTTGAGTCTGCTCTAACATTTCAACAACTAGAGTATGAGCCAGAACAAAATTAGCGATCCCCCCATATTCGGGTTGAGATGCAAATTGTGTTTTGCAATGTCCTGTTGCCATCCAGTTTTCATGATGAGAATACTGTCCTAGAAAAATAACTAAACCTTCGCATCCAGGTCTAGGAAGCGTCTCAAATCCAATTAAATGAGTAGGATATATAGATTCACCTGTGGCAAAGTTATGTTGAATGGCTTGGAGAGTAAGGAGCAAAGAGGTTCCGTTTTCAGGGCTGAAAACACAGTCTTTTCCTTGCAACTCAGTAACGTTAGCATCTACCCAACTAAATGGAAGTGCTTGTGCATGGTGATGTAATGAATGTAAAACAGAACGAATTTCGTCGCTAGGGCGATTACCAGCATTAAATTGGTAGTGAATACTATACCCCATAACTTCAATCCCACCAAAATACAGCAATAGGGGGTGTATCGTGATACAGTCCTAACAAGGCTTGAGCTTTTTCTCCATCAATAACCTGCACTGTATCGCAGTTCCACTGTTCCCCAAGCTCTTGAAGTGGAGTAATGCTCATTGGGTTTTGAGCTAATACATAAAGTGTATCAGTATGCCAAAATTCTTGAAGATCTCTGAGCATAATCAGTGACAGGGGAAGCGGCGGCTGGGAGTTAAGCGGTAGCATCGTTCCCATCCAAAAACTTTGCCATAACTGAGGATATCTATATAAATCCGCTAATACCTGCTCTGGGTTAAAGGCATCGCATTTTGCCTGAAGCATCAAAGCCGCTACCAATTCCTGAGGGGTGCAGTCTTTAATCAGCTTTTGGCGAAGACTATTACTGAACCTCATTTCATTGTTGGACATTGTGAGACCTTTGGAGTAACTGTCAAAGCAAAATCGTAAGCAGGAATAACACATTTACCCGACAGCCTGTCAAGTGGGGGCGTAAGCTATCGTTCCACACTTCTGAGTTTAGGGTAATCCCAATTTTTTGTTGGGTAGCAAACCGAACTTAGCTTGACTGCCAGTTATTGTACTTTAGATTATCGAAAGAGGTGTACAAACCAACCTCTCAAACCTCTTTACAGTCATCTCTACAACTTGACAGAACAAGGAGGTAACGATTATGGCTTTAGTTCGTTGGCAACCTTTCCCAGAACTTGATACTCTACAACAACGCATGAACCGCCTATTTGACGAACTCACGGCGACAACGGATGGCGGTGGAGACATTGCGGGGATTACCTTTGTCCCTCCCGTCGAAATGGAAGAAACGGATGATTCTATCCACCTGCGGCTAGAGATTCCCGGAATGGAAGCGAAAGACTTAGACGTGCGAGTCACAGCGGAATCCGTGGCAATTAGCGGTGAACGCCGATGGGAATCTCAGAGTGAAAATGGAGGCTGGAGTCGCACAGAGTTCCGCTATGGCAAATTTGAACGGGTCATTCCCCTACCTGCGCGAGTGGAGAACACCCAAGCTCAAGCCGAATACCAGGAGGGTATATTGAATCTGACGCTGCCGAAAGTGGAAGACGAGAAGGAAAAGCCGATTAAGGTCAATATTGGCTAATCCTCGATACTGCTTCGGTGGCAATGAGGTGGAAACCAGCGCCACCGAAGTAGTGATTAGCCGCCAATCAACTGGATGGGTACGCTGCCAAAGCAATGATATATCTTCCCGTCACCCTACTTCTGTTCGGGGCGGGTGTGTTTGATGGCATTGCCCTGTGTGGTTTATTTTCCTTGCTTTTAACCTGATAGTGCATCCGTACACATTCATCAACAGTTTGAGGAGGTGAAACACTATGCTTAATGTTGTGCGTCGCAGTCAGATGATAGGTTTGAGGGCAGTTGACCGCACCACTGCTACCAACTTCAATACAATTGAAGAGGTCTGGGTTGATGATACGGGACGAGCGGCTTACTTAGCCGGAACTCAAGGATATACACCATTAGAGCAGGTGGAAGTCATTGAGCCTGATGCTGTTTTAACGTATAGCCGGACGGTGGTTGAGCCGCCTGCAAATCTTCGTCCCTTGCACCGCTTGGCAGTTCGCTCTCCCAACACAGATTCCTCGGGTTGGGTAGAGGATTTTCTCTTTGATTGGGAAACTAGAGAAATTGCCGCCTATATCTTGGGAGGTGACATTGCGACTCCTTTTGGAGAACGGGCGGTATTGTTCCCGGAAGACGTAGCAGCAATCAACTCTGAAGTCATTATCTTGCAAGACGGGGCGTCCGAGCGACTCAAAAGTGAATCAGAGGGACTCAAGGGATTTTTGAGCGAGAAGTCGCAGCAGGTTAAGACTTTGGTGAATGCGATGAATTCGCGGTTGCGCTCTTTAATTTCTCCTGGGGATAAACCGGACGTCGTCCGCGTCAAAATTAAACAGGTCAGTGACGAATTGGAAGCTTCGGGTCAGCACAACAAAAATGCTCTGGCTGAGGCGAGAGAGTTCTTGCAGGACAAATGGGAAAGCTTACAGCATAGCGCCAGCCGTGCTAAAGCACGGGTGAAATTAGTTCTAGATTCTGCTTGGACACAAATCGCTCGTAAAAAGTAAGTAGGGTTTAGGGAGGTTAGAGCCTCTCCCTAAATTATTTCTCAATTCTGACGGACATTAATCACTCTCACATCGGGTTTCTGATGCCAGCGATCCCCAAAAGCCATGAGAAACCCGATCGCTCTTTCACAAGGTAAAAACAGAGGAGGCGAAACAACCATGACTCATCCAACGGATGCGATCGAGGAATTTGAAGCGACTAGCCCAGAAATGCGCTTTGAGTTGGTTGATGGGCAGTTCGTCATCGGTGGAAGCCTTGCGGGTAGTCGGTGGTTACTGCGAGAAATCATTCAGGGCTGGGGGAAAGAAAGCGCCCTAGCATTTGCACCTGTGAAGCTATGGTACGAAGCGCTGCGGGTTGCCTTTGACGCCCCATCGGAATCGGATTTATCAGAATGGGCAAGGAATTACCCCGATCAAGCCCCATCCATTCCTCCGTTAGGATCACGGCATCTTGGCAAACATTGGCACGTCCGCACCCTGCTAACCCAAGATTTGTTCACGGCTGTCGGTATTGCCAGTCTGGGCAAGTGCATCGGTGGCGACTTTGTGATGCGCCTGGGAGAAGACGCTTTTACCCCAGACCTGATGTTTATGCCAGTCAGCCGTTTGCAAGGCTATCACCACTGGTTTTTTGAAGGTCCAGCGGACTTAGTTATTGAGGTACTCCTGCCAGAACATAGTGAATTCGACAAACAAGAGCGATTTCGTCGCTATGAAGCAGGTGGCGTTAGCCACTATTGGACTATCGACCCAGTGCAGCAGCAGGTTGAGTTGTTTCGCCTGACTGACTGGGGCTATCAACCGCAGAAATTAGACCCCGATGGCTGTTATCGGGGGATTGAAGGGTTGACCTTTACGCCGAATCATTTGTGGCTGCCTTATGACCAAAAGTTGCCCATTTTTCAAGCGCCGTATCAAAAAGGCGACTGGGTTATGCGTGAGGTAGAAGGCGAAGAGTTAGTTTGGGGAACGTTGCCTTTTGTCCCTCAAGTTGAACTAGAACCCGTCTCTATCCAATTCGAGCAATTTGTTTCTTGGTGTCCGGAAGCTAAATTCGAGGGTTATGGGGGACGCTATCCCCTCGTCGGCGGGACAATGGGAACTCGAAATGCCCTGGGAATGCTGTTGATGAGTCTAGGTTTAGTCGAAACCGTGAAGCTGTTTCCGTCCCAAGACTGGATAACTGCGCTCGTTGAACTGGAGCAACGTTATTCAACGGATCAGGAACGACGGCAAAAAGCGCGATCGGTGGCTCTAGAGGTAGCTCGTAAATTACAGCAGGACTATCAAGTAGGAGGAGTAGGAGTTATTGGCGATTTAGTTCACCCAGAGTCGCCGTGGAATTTCTGGAGTGAAATCTCTCTAGTCGTCTGGGATGTTCCCAAGAACGTTAACCTTTGGGCGTTAGGGCGAGAGTTGGGTGGGGAGTTTGAAATTGACTGGGTAGAGCCATCTTGGTGTACGCCTGCTCAGTGGCAACAGATTACCACCGAAATGGACGTTCTTGCTGGAGACTGGGTGGAGTCCTATCACACTCCTGTTCGCAAGCGATACAAGCTGTTTGAAGCCTCCAATTAATTTAAGAATTTCACCGTTATTTCTACAACAATCGCAACACAATTAAAGGAGGAAAGGATGAAACTATACAAACAAATCCTACAGCAAGTCTTAGAAATTGCGGCGGAACAAGGAGAAACAGGCTTTGAAGAGAAAGACATTGCTCATTTGTTCAATAATGACGAGTACGACCTTGTCTTTCACCTCGACTATCTAAAAGAAAAAGGTTTCATTGAGGGTGAATTTACTCCCGGAGCCTATGCTGCCTTCGCCATTTTACCTCAACCCATTCATTTTGTTCGAGGCAAAATTACAACTAAAGGACAAGAGTATCTAGCGGGGTTAAAGCAAAATGAATCAGATTCGGACTAACTACCCCGTTAACAGTAAGTATTTTCCCTTCATAACAGGCATAGTCTAGAGCCTCGGCTTAGGCGTTTTGTTGTGGATAGAGAAACTCGTCGCCCGTTAAGTTAGAATCTTTGACTTGATCACCCGACTGTAGCTATGAGAAGTGAATCTTTCCTGAAGATGCTACGGAAGTCTTGGTTCTCACGAAATACCATCGTTCGTAATTTGGAGGTTTTCCAGAACTTCATTATCATTTCCCTCTGTGTTGGCTTATTTTGTGTGATGTTAATTCGATTAGGAGAGATGTATGTCTCCCTCCTCAAGCCTCTAAATTTTCAGGTCATCACCTCTGATATCTTATTCATTCTGATACTGGTCGAGCTATTCCGGCTCTTAATTATCTATCTACAAGAGCAGCGAATATCGGTAGGAGCCGCCGTGGAAGTTTCTCTGGTTTCTGCACTGCGGGAAGTCATTTTAAAGGGAGTACTCGATATTCCCATTGACCGCCTTCTAGGAGTTTGTGTGTTTTTGACTGTTCTGGCTGGATTGTTGTTGGTTCGGGCTTGGATGTTCCGACATTTAAGTCGTGGGAATTTGGCTAATTCTGCCACGGCTAACGGCAAGGCTGACTCAACTGAACATCGAGAATTTCCAGAGGAACAGTACTCGTTTTAAAAGCCAGACTCCGCATTTCAAGTTGAAGTCCAAAAAACTAAGTAGTCAGACTTTAAGCCGTCATGCATTTAAATTGGGAATGGGTAGCGAGCAAGATGCTCGCACTACGGCAAGGATTTCGCCATTATTGACATTAAGGTTTTAAATGCCGAACAGCTTAGACTAATCAGAGCCGATCATCCCTGGGCGATCGCACTCAGGTGTGATAACAACGATTCACGACACACCACTTGGCTGTTTCTTTCTCCTTCGCTACTGACATATCCTTCCCTCGACTCAATGTCATTTCGGCTCAACTTGTCAAGCTCTAATAATTTAAACTATTCTTTCCCCCAGAACAGTTTGAATTTTCCAATCAGGTACAGGTCTCAACAAAACGTCATAATTGCTCGTTTTTTACCCCTTGTCCGAAATAATCTACGAAATTTCAAGGGTTACGGCGATTGTGAGCAACTTGTGCGGTTTTCAGGTATACTATCTATGGTGGGTTTTTTATGGGTTTTAATCATCCCGACACAGCTAAACTCCTTGAATATTCGTAAAACTTTGTATAATTTCCGGTTTTAGTCTCATTGCCAATGTCCCCTTCGACGCATGTATTTTTTTAAAGTTTCGATAAAAATCATAACTAAGTATTGACAAAAACACAGATCACACAGACGAGGAGGGCGCAGACAGAACCCTGAATCGTGGGGGACACAGATTGACACAGAGAACGAAATAATCGCCTCACAATCAGTGATAGATTTGGGTTCATTCTGATTGTCTCTGTTCCCCGTTAAGAGTTCCCTAATCTCAACCGTTAACTTTACTTGTGTCCACCCACTTATGAGAATGATCATCAAAATTAAACAGGGAAAGTGAGCCTATATCGGGTTTCGTTTGGATTGAGTCTAAACTCCAGATTAAACCAAGATCGGCTTTCCCTACTCTGACGCGGGGAAATGCTAATTGTTTTTTAGAGAAATCCTGGTCATAATCCATTGATTGAGCGGGTAAGTTGTTGTTTATTCTCCCGTTACTCAGTCATCAAACTCATCCTCAGATGTGAGAGGTGATCCCATGCAAACGGTAAAATGGTGGCAAAATGCTGTAATTTATCATATAGTTCCTCGCAGTTTCCTCGATACGAGTGGTGATGGTGAAGGGGATCTTAATGGCATTATCGCCAAGTTAGATTACATCGCTGCCCTAGGCGTAGATGCCATTTGGTTGTGTCCGATTTATGAATCGCCACGGGAAGATTTGGGATATGATCCCACAGATTTGCGTTCTATCGATCCCATGTATGGCAGCTTGGAGGATTTCCAGCGATTACTTGCCCTTGCCCATGCACGGGGATTGAAAGTGATTGTTGACCAAATTTGGAGTCACACGTCAGATCGGCATCCCTGGTTTCAAGAAAGCCGCAGCAGTCGAGACAATCCTAAAGCGGACTGGTATGTTTGGGCTGATCCGAAACCAGATGGTTCGCCACCCAATAATTGGCGATCCGCTTTTCTAGGTGACAGTGGTTGGACGTGGAGTCCCGAACGCGGACAATACTATTTCCATAACTTTCTCAAGAGTCAGCCGGATCTCAACTGGCATAATCCCGCTGTGATTGAAGCAGTTTTGGCAGAGGCGAGGTTTTGGCTGGAACTGGGGGTCGATGGGTTCCGTTTGGATGCGGTTAATTTTTACTTCCACGATCAAGAATTACGAGACAATCCCGTGCGCCCTGCTGATGCTTCTTTACCAGATGGCATATCTCCCAAAAATCCCTTTGCCCATCAACTGTTTAAGTACAACTTCTGTCGCCCGGAAACAATAGAAGTCCTCAAACACATCCGCGAGTTCGTCCAGGCGTATCCAGGTGTGATTACTCTAGGTGAAGTTACCCTGGCTGAGGATTCAATTGCCCTATCGAGTGAGTACGTCGGTGATCAGTGCTTGCATTTAGCGTACAATAGCGCCCTCTTATTTGACGAATCCATCAGCGCTACCCGCCTGTATCAAACATTGGAGAAAGTTCTCACTCACTTCCCCGATGGCGGAAATTGTTGGTGCGTCGGGAATCATGATTATGGTCGTTTGCGATCGTGCTGGACGGGTAAGGAGGCTTCGGGTAAACCTTACCCAGAGGGATTCTATCAGATGATGGTTGGGCTGCTATTATCCTTACCAGGAGCATTTTGTCTCTACCAAGGAGACGAATTAGGGTTGCCTGTCGCCAGAATACCCGAAGATATTCCCGTAGAAGAAATCAAAGACCCCTTTGGCAAAGCCCTTTACCCGATTCTCCCTGGACGAGATGGCTCGCGCACACCGATACCCTGGATAGCTGATTCCCTACATGGGGGCTTTACGACTGCCTCTAAGCCTTGGTTACCTGTCCCCCAATCCCATCGAGAACGGGCAGTTAATCTGCAAGACAATGAACCCAATTCTTTGCTCAATACCTGGCGTCGTTTTCTGCATTGGCGCAAACAGCAACCGGCTCTGATGAGAGGGGATTGTCAGATGCTCAAAACAGAGGAACCGATTTTCGGTTTGATTCGAGAAACGGAGGAGCAGCGGTTAATTTGTTTGTTCAATTTGAGTGAAATGTCAACGGAGTACGATTTATCGCCCTATGCTGAGTGTCAGACAATTCGAGGTCTAGATATGACGGCACAGCGACAGGGCAATATTTTGAAAATTCCCGCTTACGGCACTTTTTTCGGTAATCTGCCTCCGGCAAAAGAAAGTTATCCGCCCTTCAGTCCACCTTTAGTTCAGGGTAGAAGAGGCGAAGGCGAATCCGATCGCATGATGGCGTTGTCTTAGTTCGGCTCAGATTTTGTTTATCCTGATAAAAAGCCGTCCTAGAGCGTCGGTCAAGTATTCCTAGAAACCGGGGAAAGGAGTGAGGATGACAAGGCAATATCAACCTTTCACCTTTCATAACCCGGTTTCTTGACCGATGTCCTAGAAGGATGGGGCGACGAGACCCGTTATTTCCGGTGATTAAGCAAGAATTTCCTGAATCATCTGTCGCGCATACCCTACGCCTAGAGGATTAGTATTCAAATAATAGGGGATGAAGATGACAGCTTGGGATAGAGCTTGACCGCGACCTCTTGCCCAAGTGTGATCATCAACATTTAACGTCTCACGGAATACCTTTCGACTCTCACCAGAGAAAAGACTCCATGCAATCATTAAGTCACAAGCCGGATCTCCCACACCTAATCCTCCAAAGTCGATAACCGCACTCAAGCGACCTTGCTCGAATAGTACATTCCCAATTAACAAGTCTCCGTGAAACCAAACCGGTTTATTATTCCATTCAAGTGCTTGAAGTGCTTCGTCCCAGACAGCCAATGCTGCATTTGTATCGATCGTACCTTTCAAGGTAGCAATAGATTCACGAGTCAGTTTATCTCTAGTTTTTAGAGGTACACCACGTAAGTTATGTTCTTCTGCAACGGGTCCGCCAGTTGTATCAATCTGTTGCAGAGCCGTTATAAATTGTGCTAATTCAGTTGCCGTTTGGCATGGGTCTACAAGCTGGTCAATTGAGGCATTTTTACCGTTAAGCCATCTATAGACAGACCAACGATAGGGATATTTTTCATCAGGTTTGCCCTGAGCAAGTGGTAAAGGGATGGCAAGGGGCAGATGGGGGGCAAGGCGGGGCATCCACTCGTGTTCTTTATCAACCTGAGCTTCCGCCCAATCAATTCGAGGAAGTCGTACTGACAGATCATGACCTAATCGAAATATGGCGTTATCTGTGCCAGCAGAGGGAACAGGTTTAATCGCTAGATTAGCCCACTGAGGAAACTGTGAAGTAAGTAGGCGGCGCACGAGAGATACGTCGGTACTTACCTCGTTAGCGTGCATTTTTTTAGTGGACATGAATGAGTGTGCGTTAGAGGAGAAAATGATTAAGAACTTATCTTACAGCACTTTCTAACACTGTATAGTACAGTAACAATTAGACAGCTCTGTTCTACAAAGCCTATTCCCTATTGTCTCTCCCCACCACAAGACTCCCTACAGCAGACCCTAATTTGTCATGTTGAAATGAAACCCCTCTCAGCATAGTTCTGGGAGGAGTTTTTTTCTTTATTTTCGCTTCAGTGTTGGGCGACAGAACACCTTGCAGCAGGTAAGAAGTAGCAGACTTAGGTATCCTGCTTGTGACGTTTAAGGGTTGCCGTACTAGCCCCTGCTAAAGCCAGTAAACCTAGAATGGTAGCGGGTTCGGGAACGGCAGTAGATTCTGAAACAGTCACAGTTCCAATTGTTGCAGTCGGATTTCCTACGGAGACTGACTCAACGCCATCCATAAACGAAATAACCAGTAAAGCCTGCAAATCTAGAAGTTCATTGCCAGAACCGGAAATAAAGGAGCCTTGGTCGAGATTGTCTGGATCAACGAAATCTATTCCTATGGGTTGATTGAGAGTATCATTCACATAGAAGCTCGGCTCAAAATCCGTTGTCGCACCCTCCTCGTCAGAAGCAATGGAAAATGCGGATACGGCATCATCGCCACTCCAGTTCCATTCCCAAGCCTTCAACTCATCAGCCGATACAATACCATCCGCCGCATCGCCTTCATCGGCGAAGATAGTACCCGAAATGGAGCCGCCGCCATCCTCTTCCCACCAACCGGTATATTCAATATCCCAGCTAAAGAGTGCAGCATGAGCAGGTGCAGCAAGTGCAGCCCAACCTAACGCCACTGTTGCAGCAAGAGCTAAGCGTTTCATAAAATCACCTAATGTAAATACTGTTGAACAACGTTTGTTTGCGATCGCCCCAAGCCAAGCAGGAGTTGACAAACTTCCAACCTTAGACCAACTGAGGACGAATGGCACGCTCCAGTCATTAGGGGGAGCGCCACAACCTTTTACCGTAGGGTGTGGCACTGCCCACCAGCCTCATTTGAGCGTGCCAACTTAGGAACCAACGATGCCGCCATTTTTGCGAGTAATCACAACCGTTGCATCACGGGGGATTTTGCCGCTACCTTGGGATGCTGGGAAGTTGGTCTGACTTGGATTGCCATTACCTGGATGCTGAAGGTTGACAAACAGCGTCCGGCGATCAGGGGTTCTCGCAAGACCCGTCACTTCACAACCCGTTACCCCAGTGAAGAGGCGACAAATCTCACCCGTGTTTGTGTCAGCAACCAGCAGTTGGTCATTCGGTCTCACGCCATTGATTTCAGGCTGAGTACCATCAGTCTCAATAAACAGCCTGCCATCGGGATCAGACCAGAGACCATCCGGACTACCAAAGGCGCTTTTCTCGGTATCGTGGGTATCGACAGCGAGAACAAAGATGTCCCAGGTGAACGTAGTGCCGACGTGGTTGTCGCTGTCTCGCCACTTGATGATGTGACCAAAGGGATTAGGTGCCAGGGGGTTAGCGGCATCAGGAACTTGACGACGGGTATTATTCGTGAGGTTGCAATAGATATCACCATTGGCAGCAGCAGCAATCCACTCCGGACGATCCATCGGCGTGGCACCTAAGGTGTCAGCAGCTAGACGGGCAAAGGTTAACACCTCAGCTTGGTCGGCAAACTGAGCCGCCAGAGCTGGATTCTTAATCGTGAGTTCCAGCCACTCGCCCGTGCCATTATCATTAAACTTGGCGACATAGAGCTTTCCTCGGTCTAAGGGGCTGATACGCCGTGCCCGCATTGATCGCCAGTTGCTTTCTGAAACAAACTTATAGATATAGTCAAAGCGTTCGTCATCGCCCATGTATACCACAGCACGACCGCCTCGTCCGACGACAAGCTCGGCATTTTCGTGCTTAAACCGACCCAATGCCGTCCGTTTTACGGGCGTCTGAGAAGCGTCCATGGGATCAATCTCGACCACCCAGCCAAAGCGATGCTCTTCGTTGGTGTAACTGGGATTTGAGAGGTCAAAGCGCGGGTCAAAGTTGTGCCAGCCATAGCCAAACCCTCCGGGAAGGAAGCCATAACGCTCTTGTGCTTCCGTGGGTGTCCAGCTACCTGTAGCGCCGAAGTAACCGTTGAAGTTCTCCTCACAAGTCAGGTAAGTCCCCCAAGGAGTGTGACCATTGGCGCAGTTGTTCACTGTACCTTTTGGAGAATTGCCTGCTGGTGTTTGCAACAGTGGATGACCAGCAACAGGTCCGCTGAACGTTACGGGTGTATTGACATGAATACGACGAGCATTCGAGCTGCCAACCCTTTGCCACTTGCCATTGGTCTTTTGAATCTCAACGACGGATACGCCGTGAGCATGCTGAGAGAGGCGCACATCTTCAAGACTCTCCGGTGTCCGCTTGCCGAGTACGTGTTGATTACGACCAAACTCGTGGTTAATCGCCAACATGCCCCGGTCATTACTATTTCCAATCGGGAACAGCCACATACCATCGTGACCAATTCCAACTTGTTGGGCTTGCTCGGCAGCCGTCGGGCGGGTACTCGGGTCACCGTTGTATTCTGGACCACCGGGCTGAATCGAGGTTCCCCAGGGAATCAGCACGTCATACTGGTAATCCGCTGAAACGGTGGGTACGGGTCCTGTACCGTCAACAACAGGAACAGGCGTGAAGTTAATCAAACGGCTGCCTGGAGCTTGAGCGATCGCATTACCAACTCCTTGGGTTGCAGCGGTTCTAGACCCTTCAGTCATCGCCGCCGCCGCACCTCGATCTAACCAGCGATCGCCAGCCAGTGCGGCTAAGAAGCCAGTGGCTGACAGCGTTGCACTACGAGCGAGTACGTTTCGCCGAGACATTCTGGCTTGGAGTATGTCCTGAAACGGACGATTGCCTGACGTATTGCTGCTTCTGTTGTCGTGAATCAATTGCACTCTCCTGTTAATATTGACGCTGTTGTCGGTAATTGTGTGAACTGAAAACTGCTCTATACTCGAACTCAGCCACGTCAAGTCAGCCCAGTTTCAAACTGGAAGGGTTTCCCTCCCAAGACGCTACATTTGTCAATCGGGAAACATTAATATGTTCTGGTGTCAGTGAACGGTCACACCTAACTTGCCAAACATCACAATCACTAATTCAATTCATCTAAATAGTCCTGTGCCTCTGCCCCAGTCAGACGACCTTCATCTAAGGCTTGATCAATTTGGGAACTCGGACGTTGAGTCCCGATAGTCGCCCGAACAGGAGTTTTTGCCACGGTTGCTGTCGGCTGCCCTTGATGAGGCTGGAGTAGAATGTATGAGGCATGATAGTGCTTAGTCCAGACACTCACGCGGGGAGTTTCTTGCCACTGAGTACGAGACACAGTAGTCGTGAGAATGGGCACAATTTCGCCGTTGCGATCGCCGACAACCACAACCTGAATGTCTGAAAGATCGGGGTTTTGACTAAATTGACGACGAATTTCGTCGCTGGCAATCGCCTCTGCCCGCTGGAAAAAGTCTCCATACTCAACTTGACCATACACCGACATATCAACAACGATGCTTTCCGCCTCTGCCTGTACGGGTCGATAACTATCACCAACAAAGCAAAAGAACGCCGCCGCCACCCCTATCAAAAAATAGCGAGTCAAACCTTTGCCAATCCACTCTGTCAAAGCGACTCTTACCACTTCGGGTTGCCATGATTGTCTGAATGAGTTGATGTACATAATTACAAAGACTTTGCACCTAGGTCTTGACGGCGAATCTGAATCAGTCATTTGAAGGATGAACAGCTTGCTTCCGCGTTAGAAGGAGTTGACTCCGTTTGATGCAAATGTATCCCTAACGGAATAAGCAAATGCACTTATCGCTCAAACTGGCATCTCACAGGAGATTTCAGATGACTATTCTCTAGATATAAATTTTATCCGTACTGATTTAAAACCAGGTAATCTCATTGTTAAGAATTCGTCCCAGACGTTTACATCGGGAGCATGTTACCTTTGTAGGCTGGGTTCTTGGAACGTAGGCGGAGCATTCTTTTTGAGTAACCCAACCCAGGGAGAGCCTGTTGTGTTTCGCTATCGTCCAACCCAACCTACTTTGCTGTAGTGGTGCTGATATTTTCCCCACATCTCACACCCGACCTGCACTACACACAGTTTCAGTTTAGTGTAATAATACAAATGATTGATTTGTATTGGTTTTATTGCCGATTCATTAGGATTCGCAATTTTTTCGTGACTTTGTTGCCCTGAGTCAGCAATTTGCGATTTCTTGAAACTCGATCGCACAGGAAAGATAAATGTGATGAAATTTAGTCAAGTTCTTGCTCAACGATTTTCCCTCATCGTTACTCCGGTAGTAACAAGCTGTTGTGTGACTACGACACCAACGTTAGCTGCAACTCTAGCTACATCTGAAGCCTGGGTCAATTTGGATAACTTCAGTCACGCTCCTGTAGATATTTTTACTCTAACTGATACCCAAACTCTGGCAATTGCCAGGAATAGTCAGGCAGTAGCTAATGCTAATGCTGATGCAAATTTTGTCACTGATCCCTTGGGTACAATGACCAAAGCGAACAACAATTCATTGAGTACAGCCCAGGGTGAAGGTAATAGCTACTTTGCACTAGCCGAAAGTAATGCTGCTGTCATTGGCTACAATTTCATGGTCGAAGAAGATGAAACATTTTTCTTCGATTTTAATGCATTTTTAGGACTAAAAAGTTCAATAGACGATCCAGAATTTGAACGGTCAAATGCAAAAGCTGAAATAGCGTTGAACCTTTACGACACTACAGATGCAGATAATTGGCAACTTTTAGATTTCCTGATTATCGCTGGACAGTTAACCACTGCAGGGAATGGGGATTTTCTTAGTGATGACAAGAGTACTGGCTTAACTTATTTCCCCAGACATACTACGTTTGAGACAGCCTTTACCGGAAACCAAGAAATGGCTGAAGCCTCCGTTAAAGGAGAGTTATCTCGGACATTCAACAGCTTAACTTACCTGACTTTAGTAGAAGCTAAAACCAATCGGGTAATGGTTAAAACAGTATCTGAATCATCCACGTTATTAGCTTTACTAGTTTTCTGCCTGATCGGAGTTGGATGGGGAATCAAAAACAAACTTTCTTAATATTTGCCAGAGCGATCATTCTCGCGCTATCCCACCCACATTCTCAATAAAATTGGGTTTATATCAAGAAAGCTTTGTGGTAATTTGTTAAGCATCGTGGCAGCGCTTGAATTTGAAAGCCTTGTTAAACAAGGTTTTCAGGATTGTTAGAAAAGATGCGTATAGGGGAGAGAGGCGACTCTCGAACCTTACCCGCTCAATGAAAACTAGATGCAGAGGAACTTGCTGAAGAACTACTGCTATAACTATTTCCAGAATCAATTTTAACGGTGACGTCGTGATTAATTTTTATCTCGCCATCCCCGGCTGCACTAGTCATGCTCTGAGCGATCGCCGTTCTTTTACCGTCCGATGAGGTTATCTTTTGTCTAATAATTCTCCAGTCGATCACCATTCAGATTCTCCCTATCAGATAAAAGGAACTCATTAAACCATTTGACTATGAAGTCTATAGGTTAACTCCCTCGCTAACCACTCCTGAAACATTTTATCCAGAATTTCTTGACATCTCTGTGGCGTTAATTTAGCCGGGATAAACTCTTCAACCTGAAAAATCGAGTAACCTTGGTCGATCTGGATGGGACCGATCACCTTTCCGGCTGGAGTCCCAAAAACCAGTGCGGCTATATCCGGCTTTAAGTTCCAACGGTAAAGCTTACCTTCATATCCACATTGATGTCTACGCCTCTCATCAATGTCATAGATGTGAGCGGCTTGATAGAAGCTGATTTCCTGTTCTTCAATTTCATAGACGAGTTCTTCTGCCAACTTCTCATCCGCTAAAATAATTTGATAAAGCAATACCTGGTCAAATTCCAGGCGATTTTGGCTAAAAAACGTTTCTACCTCCTGAGAAAACAGACAATCCGCTAATTTCTTCGCCAATAGCCGATCGCGAATTCCAGCTTCCCAGTCATCTGGTGTTATCTTCTGATCAGCGAGCCAAGCTACGGCGTCTGAAGCCTTTTGCAAGTGCTTAGCTTGCCGATAGCGATCTGCCTCTGCTTGGATTTCTTCTGCTGCAATTGTTATTCCCTTTTCTTCAGCGGTTTGATTGATAATACTTTGATATAAGATGTTCTGATAAACTTCCTTTAATTGTGTATTTTTCTTTAAGAAATTAAGAATTTCATCGAGTTCAACAGATGCACTTGGACGATTATTCATGTTTAGCCACAATTCTCGGTAGGAGAAGGTCAACAATTATTTTCCAGTAAGCTATTGATTGGAAAAGTTGCCAATCAATAGCCTACAGTGTTAATGTCAATGTCCCATGGCTTTAGAAAGCATTGGCATTGGTAAATACGGATACCAAAGTGAAACCATCTGAAATAGCACCAGCTCCTCCACCTGCTGCGGCTGTGGAGTATTCTGTTCCGATGGCAACCGAATAACCGCTTCTGTCAAAGGAATAGTTGACAAAATAATCGGCGTTGTAGTCAGTTGCAGCGCTAGCAGCATAGCTACTATAAGAGGAAGAACCTCTTAAAAAGGTACTTAAACCTCCTTGGACTTGTTCTTGACGATGATCAGAACATTGACTCTCACAGAAATTTAGATCGACAATTCTTAGTTGACTCATACATCTCTCCTTTTCAAGAAACCGCTGAGAGCTTTTTAACATTTAATTTACATTTATATGTGTTTTAAGCTTCAGCGATTTCTCTAGTTAACTACTTCCTTGAAAAATGGCTCACGCTAAAACCCTGTAGAGTCCGAGCTAGAACGAGACGAAGAAGATGATGAAAAGCTGCCAAAGAAAGAGCGTCCAGCAAAGGTCGAAGTAGACGTGAAGGTGTCGGTAGCGGAGAAGAACTGACCGAAGGCTGATGCCGAAGCAAAAGCATCCGATTCAGCGAAAGCTTGTCCACCTTCAATACTGTTGGCTTCACAAACGTCTGCCAAATAGTCTAAATCAGCAATAATCATGGGAACTCCCTGTGTCAATTCAGAACAAACATTTTTGAACTTTTTCAAGTCAAGCTTCTGGAAGAGAAGCTGAAATTAAAACGCTGCCGAGTCAGAGCTAGAACTGGCAGAAGAAGAGGAA
>NZ_JAVJTO010000103.1:0-37210 GCF_040220235.1 Coleofasciculus sp. B1-GNL1-01 | reverse complement strand
ACACGTAAACTACAGGAGCTTGGTAGCCCCGGTCTTTCAAAGCCGGGGAGGAAAAGCGACATTGCGGATTTATCCGCCTTCGTGACATACTTGAGTGGTGAGTAGGAATAACCATCTACGTGACGAATCATCCTAGTACGGCGCAATCCCCGCAACGAAGAACCGAACGCAATTGACGAAACGACTAGACGAGCAAGTAATGGCAGGATGAGGAGCGTACCAGACTGGCGTTGTGATGGACTCGGAAAGCAAAAGATTAAACAAGTAGCTGCAATGCCTGTATTGAAAAATAGCAGGTTTGAGCAAGTAGAGGCATCTTGATAATGCCCATTCGGAATTCGGACAAAGGTTTCTCTGCCGAATCTGATGCGAGAATCTGCGTCTCTTCAGAGCGCAGAATGTCAAAGCTCGAAAATGGTCTGAGAGGTTCCCTCAAAGGCTCCGACCAAAATCCCAGCTTAGGGCAAACGATCCAGGAGAAAGCCCAAGAAGCCGCCGACCAAGTTCAGCCAGCTTGGAAGAGTGTGGTCAAGATTTTAATTGACATTGTAATCACCGTTGCCGTAACCGTCGCGATCGCGGCGTTGGCGGCGTCGGGTGTGGGATTAGTGGCAGCCATTGGATTAGCGGCATTGATTGGCGCAACTGGAGCGTTAGTGAAACAGGGCGCGAATGATTTAATTGATGGCAAGATGTCCTCCTGGCAAACCTACGCCACCCAAGCTGGATTTGGTGCCGTTGGTGGTGTTCTACAACTGGTAGGATTGCGGGGTGCGGAAAAAGCCGCAGGCTTATTGACCGAAAAATAGGGGGAGTTTGAGGGGGTGGAACGCAAGCCCCTGTCATTACTATGCACGGGGATAAGTTTCACCCCCTCAAATAAACAATTGAGCGACAGCGAATCATTATATGGCAGCCATGTTGTATAATGATTGCCATGGACAGGAAGTTTAAGTCTAACAGCAACATCGTTTACTCCTGTAAGTACCATTTAGTCTGGTGTACGAAGTATCGTCGCTCTGTTCTGATTAATGGGGTTGACACTCGTCTCAAGATTATCTTGCAGGAAGTCGCCAATGAGACATCAGGAGAGATTCTGGAAGTAGAGATAATGCCCGATCACGTTCATGTTCTCGTTGAGATAGATCCGCAGTACGGCATCACTAAGCTGGTGAGAATTATGAAAGGGCGTTCTTCTCGATACCTCAGGCAAGAATTCTCGTGGCTCTGCTTCGACGTGTCGAGAACGCTTTCCAGCGTTTCTTTAAGGGAGAGGGGAAATATCCCAAACCTAAGCGTCGAAGTAAGTATCGTTCCTGGAGTTACCCACCAAAAGACGTGCGATTTGAAGGTAATAAGGTGCGGCTACCAGGGATTGGCTGGTGCAAGTTCTTCTCCTCTCGTGCCTTCCCGGATGGGTTTAGTACCCGTACCGTTACGGTAAGAAAGAAGGCAGACGGATGGTACATATCGGTGCAACTGAGGGATGAGAGTGTTCCCGCAACTCCAACACCGGATGCTGCTCAAACAGCAATTGGAGTGGATTTGGGAATCAAAAAGCTTGCCTCAGTTAGTACTGGAGAGTTGATACCCAATCCCCAGTATGGGAAGAAGGCACAACGTCGTCGCCAACTTCTATCTCGCAGGGCATCCCGGAAAAGCAAAGGTTCTGCCCGTCGTCGTAAAGCTTATGCTGCCCTAGCCCGGTTAGAGCAAAAAGTAGAGCGGCAACGGACGGATTACCATTGGAAGGTTGCCAACCAGTTAGTCAACTTAGGCGAGTGCATTATCTTTGAGGATCTCAATATCAAAGGGATGATGGCTCGGTGTAAGCCCAAGGTAGACCCAGAAACAGGGAAATACCTGAAAAATGGGCAGGCACAAAAGCGAGGGTTAAACCGAGTCATAGCAGATGCAGCTTGGGGCGAATTGAAACAGAAGGTTAAAGTTGTGGCTGCCAAGTCAGGCGTTCTGGTTCATGAAATCAATCCTAAGTACACATCGCAAGAATGCAGTTGTTGCGGCTATGTCAGTCCGACCAACCGAGACAAAGAGAAATTCCTCTGTGAGTCTTGTGGTTGGGTGGCTGACGCGGACGTGGATGCAGCCACTGTGATCAGACAGCGGGGATTAACTGAACTTGGAATTAATATTCCACTACCCGTAGTCCACGGGAAAGTTACGCTCAAGGAGCCTGTAAAAGACAGGGGAAATCATCTGGGTTGCCAGATGAGCCTGAGAACCCTCGGATGGAATGGGTTAAACTCAGCCTATTCGAGTGGAGGGGAGAGTGAGTAATTACTCTTCAGAATCCCCCGCATTCTATGCGCGGGGAGTCGTCAAGAATACAGCCACTAAAGCTGGGGCTAAATTTGGCATTGAATCGCTGGGCGAGATGGGTGCCGATATCAGCCAACAACTGGCGGCGGGTGAGGCATTCTCGTTGTCGATGGTGGGAATCAGCTTTGGTACTTCCCTGTTAGGGAATGCCGGGGGTGAGGCTCTCAGTGGAGCCTTTGGCAAGTTGGGAACCAAGCTGGGTGTAGACCAAATCGATAATGCTGCGTTCAAGACGGGGGGCGAATTTGTTACCGACACGATTGGCGAAACCGCTACCGATGTCACAGGTCAAGTCGTCTTCGAGGACAAGGAGTTGTCTTGGCAGACGGTTGGTGAAAGTGCGGGTACATCAGCGTTTGGCAATCTCGTGGGTCGAGGGGCAAATCGGGCGTATGGCGATCGCTTGCGGAATTTGGGAGGAGGCGATCGTCCGTCCACCGATGTGCCAAATCTCAACCAACCTCTCCCACCAGTCGGTGACATTTCCACACCCACACCAATAATTGACCCAAATACCAATCAACCTGTTGGACAAACACCCGCATCCACACCAATAATTGACCCGAACACTAATCAACCGATTGGACAAACACCGCCATCGACACCCACAAAGGATCAGGGATTAACCCAGATACCTTCGGATCAAATCAAAGATACATCCCGGAATCCCGATCTACAGCAAACATTAACAGCAGCGCTACCCAATGACCTACAGGGTAAGGTTGCCATCAACGTCGATCCGGATTTACCTAGCCATACAGTCCGCGTTCATTATGATGTAGACGCCAATGGACTGGTGACTAACGTTCATATGCGGGTGGGATCGGATGCAAGTGCAGTGGATATCCAGTTGCATACCCAAACCGTCCGGCTGATGCAGCGTTACTCTGGATTTTCCGGAAGAATACGCCTGCTCAAAGAGCGGATTCAGAACTGGATCAGTAAGAATGGTACACCACCAGTCGGTTCGCGAGCGTGGGAAGCCAAACTAGAGGTGGAAAAACTGCCTCGGATTATTGATGAGCGCCTGAACAGACTTTCTCAAGATGGTTTAGATGCGGAGGCAGAAGCTAATCTCCAAGCTGATATCGAAAACCTACAACAGCAGTTAGCCAAGCACCAGCAAACCCTGGATGAGATGGATTTAAATGCTGGTGTGGGGTTTGTTGCGGCTGAGGGAATACATAACGTTCCTAATCCAGACGATGCAAGTCTTCTTCGCTCAATTAAAGAAGACTTATCAAGTGGACTCGATTTGGGTAAACCCGTTGATTCGGGAGGCTTTGGCACACTTTATGAAATTCCAGGACATCCCAACTTACTGATTAAAGTAGCTACACTATCAGAAGGTCAACCCAATGACCAATTAATTCAAGAAGCTGAAAACTTATCCAAGTTAACAGAGAAAGGATATCCAATGGTCTATAAAGGACTAATGACTTGGGTTGATAGTAATGGTGTGACCAGACAAGGTATTGTTATGGACAAGGTAAAGGGGGCATTAAGCAAGCGTATCCTTCGTACTGGAAAGTTTGCAGATGAACCTGTCGATCTATCAGTGGAAGCATTGGTAACGCCAAAAACGATTGAGGACTTAACAGAATTTCGCCAAAAAGCCAAGGATGATAATCTGGTCATTGACGATTTACAATTCATGATTTCAGAAGAAGATGGTTCTATTCATCTTATCGATCCGGCTCGGATCGACGAGATGCCTTCTAGGGGTAAGAAAAGAAAACAAAAACAAAACGCCTATCTCAGGCGTATTGATGGAATGATTAAACAGTTTAGGCAGATACTTACCAACAACACCCAATAATGTTGTGCTGGAGAACAGCTATGAATTCGTCAGCTAAATACCTTGCTCGTAACCTTACGCTTGTGTCCCAGTTAATCGGTCAAACTATACAACATATAATCCGCTTAATGTATTTAGAACCTGAAGATGAATTGCGAATGGAATCAGGTTCTCTTCTTCTGGAAACTAATCAGAGTTCTCGTTTGTATCTTGATGTAGATGAAGGCAGGGGAAATATTCTTGTTTTTGATGCCAGTGATACAAGCCAACCCATTAATTATACAATCAGTAAATTTCCTTATAAATATACTGTTTTTCCAGAAGGATATTCTCAAGGACTAGTCACTTCTTTACTGGATCAACCTGTATCAAAGATTGAAGTAATTTCCCGACCCGATAAAGATTATAATTTACATAGTATGTGTGGTTTTAGATTGACCGTTTCTCCAGGTCACTCGGTATGTATTGGTGCTTATTTAACTGACCTGAAAATACCCGATCTATGGATTCTAACACCTGAAGAAATGGATACAAACCTGCATTATCAAGCCGTTACGCCAGTATCCGAATAAATCTCAAAGTTATTCCGGTCGTTCCAGGCTACAAGGGCAAAACTACCTGGTCTCAGTATACCTCTAGCATCAACATCTAAGTTTCTTAAACCAATGCTTAAACTGTTCACTCCTATAGTTCCAATTGAAAATCTATGATGATGACCGTAAAAATGCAGCCGAATATCACTAGGTATTAAATAATTTTCTAGTTGTTTGGAGCCATCCTGATTTTCTCTAGAGGCAAGTCCAGAATGAGTGAGAAGCAAGTCTACTCCAATTGAGTTAAGTTGAACAAGCAAGGATGCATTAGACCGTCGCCTATCTATCTTTAATTTTCGTTGAGATTTTTTAAATTCAATTTTGGCTCTCTTTCCCTTACCTCGCTCTAAGTCAGTTAGGATTCCGCCGAGCGCCATAATATGTAAGTCTTCAATTACTCCATGAAAATAATCTGGAATAAAGAAGATTCCTCTAATCACCTCAGAGGGTATAGGCTTCGATATCAAGTTCAAATGATTAAAATCTTCATGATTGCCTCGAATAAAATAAAATGGAGCGTTAAGAGTATTCCAATCATCTGTTCCTAATGAAAAAAATTTTTGCTGATTCGCCGATTCTGCCATCTCATAAAAATCAAACGCATCTTCTTTTTTATAATGAGGATCTTCATTTTTTGCCGCAATTCCACTAGGCCAAAATCCAAAATCACCAACTTGAAATATGGCACGTAATGGTATCTTAAATAAGGTTTGCAATCGTATAGCTAACGCAATAGCAGCTTTTATATTTCCGTGTAAATCTCCCAAGAATAAATAAAAGCTTCTTGACTCAAAACTAACTTCTCCTTGATGATGAAGGCTGTATATTGAATTTTTGGTCAAGTATGACATATCAATTGATTGGGTTCCTATACGGGTCAGCCATTTGCTCATGGGATATACCTATCGCGTTTTCATTTGAGATGTGGAAATCAAGGAGATAGACAAAGGGAACAGGGAACATTAGAAAAGAAATCAGAGCATTTTTATATTATGCTAAATCAGCATTGGGTTTTATGATCTATTGGAAAACACTATAGACAATAAAGAAAATATATTTTATATTTAAATAATCAAATTAACAGAAAACATAAAAAAAGCAAATCAAAAATAAGCACCATGAACTCTGCGATTAAGCAACAAATATTTGTGATTTTTTTGTCTCCAGCACCGTTTTATTCAAACCCAGCACGTTCTTTTCTGAAATATCTGCAAAAAAACACTCCCTCATGCTTTAAACTCGTCAATTTTCCCAAAAATCTCTACACGGCTTCCGAATCTCTTGCAGAGGACTTCCAACCCTTAACTCCCTCGCTGCAATTTCCAGATAGAACTCAACATCCAGTGGTTATAACAATTACCCCCAGACAAAACGATTCAGCTATGTTGACTCTGAATCTTGGTGGTGCTGATATCGCTAGGCAGTTGCTAGGTGAACAAGCCGATAATGCCAGCATTACTTGGCTGATAGATATCCTCTGTACCGGTGCGCGGATGACAAGGGCAGATTGCGGCTTCGTTTCTTGGGAAGCCCAACCCAATGAAACGATTAACGCCAGAGTAGAGTATGGCAGATTGTATCTGGAGAAACTGCCAATTATGCTGTGGACTACAGCACCTCTATCTAAGGCTATATCCCACCTGAGTGCAGATGCCTGGAAAACAGAACAGCAATCAGATGGAGCCTGCTTAATTATACCTCAGCGACTTCCCGAAAATCAAAACACTGGCGATAAAGATTCCTTGTGGATTGATGTCACCCAAACTCGCTACTTTCTAATTCCCAGTCGCCAAGAGATCCCCGGTGGCAATTTCCAAATCTATAACCTAGAGGGTGAACAAAAAAAAGTGGCGATCGCGAAAATAGCTTCTTATGAAATTACCCAAGAGCAAGCAACAGCCTACCTAGAATCTCAGATTAACCAGGCAATTGATCAGGCTAAAGATGCTTTGTTTAATCAGATCACTTTCTCCATCGGAAAATCTCCAGAAACTCCGCGACAAACCACAACTCTATCAGAATTAATGGCTGTTTTATTGGGCGTTTCTCCGGAAGAATTGCCCAATCATCCGGAAAGGGCAAAAGTCAGCTTAGAAAAGCTAATCGCTACCTTCAAGGACATCATTGGAGGTTCGCTTTCAAAAGACTCAGCTCGACTTGATGTAGCGCGTCAGCAGATGCACATTATCCAAACAAATCTCAAGGCTCACGGTATCGATTTGGGTAACACTTTAGAGCAATTTCCCGATAAATTGCACAATTTACACTTCTCAGCAAAATCAGCCGCCTCGCTCCACCAGATGACGGCTAACCTACGCAAATTTGCTGATCAAATTGATAAAATTTCAGACAATAAAGAACGAAGTTTTAAGGAAGTGATGACCGCTTTTGCTAACGCTTATCGAGACTTGTTTGGAAAAGAAGACGAGGCGCAAGCGCAAGCGAGATTACAGCAAGAGTATAGAAAAATGGCGGATGAGGCAATAACAGAATCTCTCAACCAACATCCAATGCCCTCGCTTAAATTCGAGGATTTGCTTCCTAAATCCAGCCAAAAACCCGATGAAAGTACTTAGCAACGTAGATGATAATCAGGAACTTGAGATTGTAGCCCGGAGTTTGAACTCTCTATCGGCTGTCCATCGTCGCCAATTTAACCTGAAGTTCCCCCGTCCAGAGTACTACAGGGGACTGAATCCCTACCTGTAATTAGGTAGTAAAAGTGATATCAAGGGAGTTTTCCAATCAGTCAACGCGATCGCACTTGGTTAAGTTGATGCTTTAACCATGTTCCAACAGGATTGCGCGATCGCCCAATCTTCTTGGGTGTGAATCACGAAGACTCGCACGGTTGAATCCTCGGTGGAAATATCTACATCTACGGGATTGGTTTCATTCTTGTTTGCGTCGATTTTAAGTCCCAAAAATTCTAGGGCGTCAGATGCAGCCGATCGCACAGAGGCTTGATGTTCGCCAACCCCGCCTGTAAAGACTAATACATCTAATCCGCCCAAGGAGGTTAACATTGCTCCTAAATAGCAACGTAAACGGTGGTTATAAACCTCCAATGCGAGTTTAGCTTGTTCATGACCCGCCGCGATCGCGTCATTGATTTGGCGCATATCACTACTCACGCCAGATAACCCTTTTAATCCTGATTCTTTGTTTAACAAATGCTCTAATTGATCCGCATTATACCCTTGTCGCATTAGTTGAATCAAAATCGAAGGGTCAATTGAACCCGAACGCGAACCCATCATTAATCCTTCTAAGGGTGTATAACCCATGGTTGTATTAATGCTGATACCATCCCGAATGGCGGCTAAGGAACATCCATTGCCTAAATGACAGGTAATCACTCGTAATGATTTAGCCTCTTTTGCCAATAACTGAGCAACTCGTTCCAGGCAATATTGATGACTTATCCCATGAAAACCATAACGACGTATTCCTTGATCTAGCCAGTCTTTAGAGCCTGGATAAATCATAGCAGGTAAAGGCATTTGGGAATGAAATGAGGTATCAAATACCGCGAATTGGGGTATATCAGGTAAAATATTCTCAATCGCCTCAATTCCTTCTAGATTGACGGGATTATGGGATGGTGCTAGGGGAGACAAAGACGCGATCGCCTTTTTCACCTCAGCATTAATTAACGTCGGTTGATGGTATTTATCGCCGCCATGAACCACCCGATGTCCGACCACATCAATGTCACTCAGTTGGGAAATAACTTGAGTTTGACCGCGCCAAAGGGTATTTAACATTTGAGCGATCGCCTTCATTCGATCATTGGTGGGTAGGCGTTCCTCTATGGATCGTCCCTGAGATGTTTTAACCTTTAAACATTCTGTATCGGATTGTCCAGTCCACTCAATTTTGGCTTCCCATATTGGTTCTGGCGGAGAATTGGGTAAAGATTCGCCAATCTCATACAAACAGCTTTTCTGGGTACTAGAACCCGCGTTTAATACTAAAACTTTCATCGGTGATTCTGATAACAAATTAAATGGAGGGTGGGGCGGGGGCGGGTTTAATCCAATCTAGGTGCGCCAAAAAGGATAATAGTGAAACCCGCCCCTACAGACGAATATTAACCCTATTGCCTATTGCCTATTGCTACACAGCTTCCCTCTTGCTCCCCTCTCCCGTGCAAAAAAAGCGAAGCATCCTTAGTCATCCCTCCTCCCAGGGGGGAACGAGGGGGGTTGGGAGAGGGGCTGGGGGTGAGGGCTGTAACATAAGTTGAAACCAGCCCCTACCAACGAACCTTAACCCTGTTGCCTTTTCCCTAACCAATGACAAATGACCAAATTAACACCATTGCCAATTGGTAATCTCGTCTGGATCTTCGCCAGTCTCACAGATATACTGCCCATGAGCCGCTAATACATACTCATAGTGACGCACCCGATCATTTGCCCGTGCGGACACACGCGGATTGTTCTGTGCTGCTAAACGAATCGCCTGCATGATTAAATGATACCGACTCGTACCATTGCGGACTTGCATATCAAAGGGTGTAGTGGTTGTCCCTTCTTCCTGATAGCCATTAATTTGGAATCGCCCAATCGTGGGACGCCCAAACAGCATTTGTTTAATCAGCGACGGATAACCATGGAAGTTGATAATTACGGGTTTATCGGGAGTGAATAGGGCAGTAAACATGTCATCATCTAACCCGTGGGGATGAGTGGAATTTTGTTCCAGAATTAATAGATCTGTCACATTAACCACTCGTATCCGTAATTCCGGTAATTCATTTCTGAGGATTTGCGCGGCTGCCATCACTTCTAACATGGGACAATCGCCAATTCCTACCAGTACCACATCCGGATCAACCCCATCATCGGTACTCGCCCATTGCCACACTGAACCCCCTGCCCGACAATGGGCGATCGCGTCTTCCATAGACAACCATTGTGGCAGAGGATTTTTGTTAGCGATGACTAAGTTGACATAGCCTGTACTCTGTAAACAATGGTCAATGGTACTGAGGAGACAGTTGGCATCTGGGGGTAAATACACCCGCGCATAGTCAGCCTGCTGATCCAAGACACTATTAATAAAGCCGGGATTTTGGTGGGAAAACCCATTATGTTCCTGTCGCCACAGGGTTGAGGTTTCTAAGTAATTCAGGGAGGATACAGGGGGACGCCAGGGGAATTCTTTGGAATATTTTAAGAACTTGGCATATTGATCCATCATCGTGGTGACAATGCCTAAAAATGCCTCGTAGGAGGGGAATAAACCATGTCGTCCGGTGAGGAGGTACCCTTGTAAGAATGCCTGACAGGTATGTTCACTCAGCAATTCGATAATTCGTCCCCCATCGGGTCCAATCTCGCCATCAAAGGCTTCGGTGGGCCACTGATAGTTACGCTGAGTCACGTCGAGGACTTTGTAAAGACGGTTGGATTCGAGTTCGTCGGGGCAGAAAATACGGAAGTTGTTGGGATTTTGCTGAATCACATCCCGGAGATATTGTCCGACTCTGTAGGTATTACTCACACTTCTTTCACCCCGTTTACACCCTTCGCCAGCTTCGGGATGTTCTACCGGGACAGCGTAGTTAAAAATATCCGGTAACTCCAAGGGTTGACGCATACGCCCGCCGAAGGTGTGGGGATTGCTGCCCATGCGCCGTTCCCCTTGGGGACATTGGTCTAAAATGTCGGGGAAGGGTTGCCCTTGTTCGTCAAACAGTTCCTCTGGGCGGTAGGAACGAAACCAATTTTCCAGCAGTTCTAGATGTTCGGGATTCTTTTTAACCCCTTTAAGCGGAACTTGGTGAGACCGGAAATTCCCTTCAATCGGTACGCCGTCGGCTTCTTTAATCCCTGTCCATCCTTTAGGCGATCGCAAGATGATTAGGGGCCAACGGGGTTTGCTGAGGCGGTTTCCGGAACGGGCGGCTTGTTGAATCCGACAGATTTCTTGATATGCCCAATCCATGGAAGCATACATATCGGCATCCAAGTCCGCATCTTCGACAATTCGTACTTGGTAGCCGTATCCGGTAAACAGATGTAGCAATTCTTCATCACTCATCGTGCCAAAAATAGACGGGCTGGCAATTTTGTACCCATTCAGATGCAAAATCGGCAAAACTGCGCCAGATTCAGCCGGATCAATGAATTTTGTACCATGCCATGCTGTAGCGGTGGGTCCAGTTTCTGATTCGCCATCACCAACGATACAAGCCACGACAAGATCCGGGTTATCCATTACCGCCCCAAATGCTGTCGCCAAGGCGTAGCCCAATTCTCCGCCTTCATGAATCGTGCCAGGTATCCCTGGATACAGGTGAGAGGGAAAGCCTCCGGGCCAAGAAAACTGCTTGACTAACCGATGCACTCCAGCTTCATCGAAGCTAAGGTCATCATAATAATCCTGTAAAGACCCTTCAAGGTAAAGATTGGCAAGGTTCGCAGGCGCACCATGTCCGGGTCCAGTCACCAGAAACATATTGGCATCGTAACGCCGGATCAGGCGGTTGAGATGGGCGTAGACTAGGTTAATGCCGGGACAAGTCCCCCAGTGACCCAGTAAACGATCTTTGATGTGTTCCGGTTTTAAGGGTTCGCGTAAGAGAACATTATCTTTGAGATAAATTTGAGTCGCCGCCAGGTAGTTAGCCGCACGGCGATATTTGGCGATCGCGTCGAGTTCGGCAGCCTGATTTTGCCGGACTTGGGTAACGGGAATGTCCGGTTGAGAGAAGGACGCTTTGGGTGTTGAAGTGGTTATTGTCATAATTTATAAAATTCAAATTACAGGAAATTTTGACTGGTGTGGGTAGCGGTACTCGTCTGCTGTGCAGTTTACCCAAAGTTTTCCGGGGAATTCTCCTACTTGGGATAGATCATGCCTTTTTGTACATGCACAGGAGTAGAGCCTTGCCATTGCACGTCTGTCAATTGTAGGGACGGGTTTAGGGACTAAAACTCAATAAGAAACCGATAACTGAACAACAAAACCCGCCCAAATTCATAAATCAAAAATGGGTTATTTTACAGATTCATTACAAAACTTCATTTTTATTTACCTGATTTTTACATAAATCCACATAAAAGAGGGGGATTGAAGCTGAGTAATTAGTAAAAGAACTCGGCTAGGAAAAATTTCCCCCATGAATACCAATTCAAAATGGATGACTCAACTCTCTACTCCTTTGTTCACGAAATGTCTACCATTGGTGGGAACAATCCTAGCGGGACTTAGTTTCGCCTCATCAGCTTCAGCCGTTACTCTCAGTAATGGTTCATTAGAGGTAATGATTAGGGATGATAACGGGGCAATTGATGCACTTATATTTGATAAAAAAAGTTTCTTCCGTAGCGACTTCTTCAATCCAGGTAATCCAGTTTCTGATTTTGGGTTTCAGAATGGAGCAAATCCCGCTACCTTTACACGAAATACAACTACAGGAGTTACCCAACAACCTGTAACCGTTGCTAAAGACGGTGACTCGGTAGTCGTGACCGGAACCTATACAGGAGGCGGTGCAACTGTCAATTTTAAGCGCACCTATTCTCTGGTTGATGAACTTAATGCTTTACTCGTTAAGACGGATTTGATTAATCAGGGTTCAGCCGTTGACTTTCGATATTTTGATACCTTTGACCCAGACCAAGGGATTGATCAACGCCATGGTTTCGAGACATTTAATGATGTATTTACACTGGAAACTGCCGCCGGAATCGCTAAGGTGGGTCAAGCAACCGAGTTGGGAGGTCTAACGGTTATTTTAGGGTCATTAGACACCAATACAACTGTTGGTGCCGATTTGGGTTTATCCATTAATAATGGGTTCGAGTTAAATAATTTCTTGAATACTCCTTCTGATCCAAATGGAACCTTTGCCGATGTTGGTATACACATTGGTGGAAAAGATGTACTTCTGGCGGTGGGTGACACCGCTTCGTTTGAATACATCCAAGGTTATGGAACATCAGTTGCAGCAGCGCAAGCGGAATTTAAGTCAGCGGCGGCGGCTACGGTTCCGGAACCACCTCCTCTACTGGGCTTACTCGCCATGGGAAGTTTCTTCGTTTTCACCGCATCTGGCGCAATGACGGGAAGGGAAATGGAAGGAAATAAAGTATTAGAGTCCCAACTTCTTCCAAAAGTCAGAGATCGGGTGGATGATAATGCGATAGGGTGATGAGAGTCTCTCTGTTTCCAGTGGCAACGGGGTTCCTCTAGAGTAATATATAATATATCTCTCCTGCTCCCAGACGTGCCATGGTACGTCTTTACTCTAAATAAAGTTGACAAATTGTGATTAACACTCCTGTGCATCTGCTCCTCATTGATGAGGACCCAGATGAACGAGCCTTAATCATTCGTCAATTGCAGCAAGAGTTTTCCGCACTGCATGTCGCCCAGCCGACCAATGCTAAAGACCTAAATCAGGTACTTTTAGAGGGTCATTTCGATATCGCGATCGCGGACGATGAACTTCCTTGGATAACTGGTATAGCGGTCTTTAAGCAGGTTAAACGTCTGCAACCCGCTTGTCCATTTATTATGTTCACCAGTCAAGACAGTGTAGAACTCGCTGTAATGGCAATGAAAGCGGGTATAGATGACTACATTATTAAATCGCCGTCCCATTATAAAAAATTGGTGACAGCCGTTCGTTCTGCGTTAGCGCCTCAGCGAAAGTCTCAATCTTCTCGGCTAGAAGCGACTCCACCCATCACCATTTCCCAGAACCTACAACTGATCGCTACACTCCAAGCTAGGGTCACTCAGCAAACAACAATTGTGCGGTTTAGTCAATATGCCTTAAGAGGGATTGACATTGATTCGTTAATGAATTGTGCGGTGACGCTTTTGGCAAAAACTCTCGACGTAGACTATGCCAAAGTCCTGGAATTACTTCCTGATGGCAAAGCCTTATTGTTGCGGGCGGGTGTAGGTTGGCAGGTTGGCTTAGTCGGTCAAGCTACTGTGGATACGGACACCAATTCTCAAGCTGGCTATACGCTCCTGTCTCAAGAACCAATCGTGGTCGAAGATTTGCGAACAGAATCGCGATTTTCGGCTCCGCCTCTATTAGAGGATCATGGGGTTGTCAGTGGGATGAGTGTGATTATTCCTGGACTCTCGTTGGCGAAGCCTGGGACTCTTAAACATTGGGATACTATGCCCACCCCAGATAGTCAACCCTTTGGTATTTTGGGCATTCATAGTACAGATTCCCGCCAGTTTAGCCAAGATGACATTAACTTTTTGCAAGCGATCGCGAATATTCTCGGTGCAGCAATTGACCGTTGTCAACAAGCGGAACGATTGCGAATATTGGAGAGTGCGGTTAATGCGAGTAGCAATGGGATTTTAATTAGTGATCCCCATCAACCGGATAACCCAATTATTTTTGTCAATTCTGGGTTTGAACGACTCACCGATTACAGCGCCTCAGAAATACTCGGTCGTAACTGTCGCTTTTTGCAGGGAGATGACTCCAATCAAGCCCAACTTGAGGAAGTACGACAGGCGATTGCAACACAAAAAGACTGTCAAGTAACCTTGCAGAACTATCGTAAAGATGGTTCTGTATTTTGGAACGATCTCTATATTTCACCCGTGCGAAATTCCCAGGGAACATTGACTCACTTTCTGGGAGTACAGACGGATGTCACCGCCCAAAAATTAGCCCTAGAAAAGCTCCGCCAACAAGCCCAACTGCTTGACTTAGCCAATGATGCGATTATGGTGCTGGATTTGCAGGGCAAAATTACCTATTGGAATCAGGGGGCGCAACGTTTGTATGGCTGGAGTAGTCAGGACGCTATTGGGCAAAATGCTCACCAATTGCTGCACACGATTTTTCCTCGGGCATTAAGCGACATTCAGGCTCAATTATGGCATCAAGAATATTGGCCCGGTGAGTTAATTCAAACCACACAGGACGGGACTCAAATTACCGTGGCGAGTCGTTGGACATTACAGCGAGATCATCAAGGTAACCCATTAGCTATCTTAGAAGTTAATCATAATATTAGCGCATACAAACGCACCGAGAAAGCCCTGCGTCAGAGTGAACAACGATTCCGGTTAGCGGTCAATCATAGTCCGGATATGTTTGTCATCTATGATGCTCAACGACGGTTTGTTTTTGTGAATACGACAACCCTTGATCGCACAGGCAAATCATTAACGGATTATCTGGGACACAGGGATGAAGAAATCTGGTCGCCGGAGGTTACTGATCCGTATTTACCGACACTCAAGCAGGTGATAGAAACCCGCACTCCCCAGACGGTAGAAGCCACAATTCGGTTACCCAATACTAACCCCTTTACCACCGTAATTAAGTATGTGCCGATGTTGAACGAGCTAGGGCAAATTGTGCAAATCCTCGGCTTTACGTTTGACATTACTCAGCGCAAGCAGCTTGAAATTCAATTACGACAAACGATTGACCGCCTGCAAACCTTACAAACCCTTGACCAAGCCATTCTCGCTGAACAACCGCCGCCTGCGATCGCGCAAGTGGCGTTAACAGGTTTAAAATCCCTGCTATCGTGTCGTCATCTGAGTGTCGTGGTGTTTGATTGGGACTCACAGCAAGCCACCCTGCTCGCCACTAATAGTGAGATGGAAAACCTAGCTAGAAAAACGATTAGTCTCGAACCGTTTACCTCAGAGTTTGCTCAATTTGCTGACCGTAAAATTCATCAACTCAAACAATCAGAAATTGTCAGGGTATTACGACCCGTTGTCCAAGCTTTACTCTCACAGAACGCGGCATCATTCTATATTATTCCGCTTAGAAGTAAGCCGGAAATAATCGGAACACTCAACCTAGAGTTCAGTGATAAAAATGCCCTGGATGATGAACATAAGACCATTATCCAAGAAGTAGCAAATCAACTCGCGATCGCGATTGCTCAATCCCGATTACAACAGCAGCTTAAACGCTACACCACCGAACTCGAAGAACGGATCACTGAACGAACTCAGGAATTGCAAGCCATCAATGCGGAACTCGAAGCATTTTCTTACACCGTTTCCCACGATCTTAGAGCGCCGTTACGGGCAATGCAAGGGTTTGCTAATGCCTTAGTTGAAGACTGCGGTTCCCAATTAGATTCAATTGGTTTAAACTATGCTCAACGGATTACTACGGCTGCTCAGCGTTTGGATAAAATGATCCAAGATTTACTGGAATATAGTCGCTTGGGGCGTCTAGACTTTCCGCTAAAATCAATTAGTTTGGACTCCATTGTGTCAGAAGTCCTCTTCCAACTTCAGGAACTGATTAAAAACAAAAATACCCAAATTAAGGTAGCCGAGAAAGGGGTAATACCTCTACCAGAGGTTTTGGGTCATCGTGCTACACTTATGCAAGTTGTATCAAATTTGATCGCTAATGCGATCAAGTTTGTCCCAGAAACAGTACAGCCTCAGATACAGGTGTGGGCAGAAGAACGAAAAGACGTTAATGGTAGTACATGGATACGACTCTGGATCGAGGATAATGGAATTGGCATTGAACCGGAATATCAAGAAAAGATTTTCCTGGTATTTGAACGCTTACATGGTCGTGAACACTATCCCGGTAGTGGTATTGGTTTAGCCCTTGTCCGTAAAGGTATGGAACGTCTAGGAGGACGTTCGGGCGTTGAATCATCACTCCATCAGGGAAGCCGATTTTGGATTGAGGGGCAAAAAGTAGAGACGTGTCATGACATCTCTGTTAGGGAATAGGGGCGGGTTTTACCGATCAGGTTTAGCTGTAAACTGATAAACGACTAAACCTGTTCTCCTCAGTCTTTGAGGTTTTGAGTAAGTTCTATGGAGACAATTATGAGTAGCAAACCTGCTGATATTTTACTCGTTGAAGATGATGATAATGACGTTTTTTTAATTCAGCGTGCATTTAAACGCCTCGATTTACCTCATTCACTGCAAGTTGTCACAAATGGAGAGGAGGCAATCAGTTACCTAGACCGCAAAGCACCGTATGATAACCTAAACTCCCATCCTATTCCAACTCTTATCTTACTCGATTTAAAACTACCTCGTAAATCCGGTTTAGAAGTTTTAGCTTGGATTCGACAGCAATCTCGGTTAAAACGTCTATTAGTGGTGGTATTAACGGCATCCAGAGAAACGCCGGATATTAATAAAGCGTATGATATGGGCGCAAATTCTTATTTAGTGAAACCTGTAAACTTTCATGATTTTTTAGAAATGATTCGGGCTCTTGACCTATATTGGTTAATGTTCAACGAAAAACCTTTAGTCTGAATTATAAATTCCCCGTTCCCTATTCCCCGTTCCCTATTCCCCATTCCCAGTTCCCTGTTCCCTATTCCCTGAAAAATGACAAATGACAATCCCGTAAGAATCCTGCTAATTGACGATAACCCCGACGATCGCATGTTAGCGCTACGCCGACTAGAGCAGGAATTTGAGCAATTACAGTCTAAAGAGATTACTGATATTAGCCAACTCAAGCAGGCATTAGCCGAGCAAAACTTTGATATCGTCATCACTGATTATAGCTTGCGTTGGAGCAATGGTTTAAACGTACTGCACCAAGTCAAGCAGCAGTATCCAGATACACCTGTAGTCATGTTTACCGGGACAGGAAACGAAGAAGTTGCTGTTGAGGCGATGAAGTCAGGACTTGACGATTATATTATTAAATCCCCTCAGCATTATACTCGTCTTGCCGCCGCCGTGCGAGCAGCCTGGGAACGCTCTAAGCAACATCAAGCCTTCAAAGAGATGCAACAACGATATCAACAACTCTTTGAAAGCGTACCCATTGGACTTTACCGAATGACACCAACGGGTCAAATTATTGAAGCCAATCCAACCCTGTTGCAACTATTAGGATATCCTAGTCTAAAAGCCTTGCTGGATACAAATATATCCAAGCACCTTGTCGATACCCAAGCCAATCGTTTATGGCAGAGTCAGATAGACGGCGAAGGAGTGGTACGAGACTTGGAAATACCGATGCGTCGGTGTGATAATACCATGATTTGGGTACGCTATAATGCTCGTGCTATTCGCAATGTTCAGGGCGAAGTCATGTACTATGAGGGCGCGATTGAAGATGTCACCCAGCGCAAGCAAGCGGAAGCAGAACGGACTCAATTACTCAAGAGTGAACAAGCCGCTCGCACTGAAGCAGAAACCGCGAATCGCTTAAAAGATGAATTTTTAGCCACCCTATCCCATGAATTGAGAACGCCCCTGAATGCGATTCTAGGATGGGCGGGACTTTTGCGGAGAAAGCAGTTGAGTTCAGACAAGCTTGAGCGGGCGTTAGAAGTAATTGAACGCAATGCTAAGTCTCAAGCCCAGCTTATTGATGACTTGCTGGATGTGTCGCGGATTATTCGGGGTAACTTGCGCTTAACTGTGATCCCGGTTGACTTGCAGCAGGTTATCAACGCCGCAATTGATACCTTACAACCCGCCGCTGACGCTAAAAGTATTCAGATTGACTCATTTTTAGAACCAAGCCAAAGGGTGATCCAGGGGGATAGCGATCGCTTACAACAAATTGTTTGGAATCTTTTGTCGAATGCGATTAAGTTTACCCCAACTCACGGACAAGTCAAGATTTATTTGGAATGGTTAGAAAATGCGGTACAAATTCGGGTGCAAGACACGGGTAAGGGGATATCAGTTGACATTGCGCCTTACATTTTTGACCGCTTTCGCCAAGCCGAAGGCTCAATAACTCGTTCCCATGGCGGGCTAGGATTAGGACTAGCGATTGTGCGTCACTTGGTTGAACTCCATGGGGGAACCGTGTGGTGTGAAAGTGATGGTGAGGGACAGGGAGCCACTTTTACTGTGGAACTACCGCTCAAATCCTGAAAACTCTTAAATCTAAAATTCATTGGTTCTACCTTAAGACATAATCAATTCCAGCTCTATTTATGTCTAGATAGGGATGGTGTTCCTTGATAAACTCATTATTCTTGTCTCAAGAGATTTAGATTTGTGAATAACAACAATGCTGGAACAATTCTTTACAACTATAAGTGAAACTAATTATGCTTCTCTGAAAAAACGTCCTCCTCTTAAGGGTGTAGTGATTGGTGCAGGTCAAGTGGGTATGGCTTGTGCGTACTCCATGGTGATTCAAAATACCTTGAATGACTTACTGATTGTTGACAAAAATCAGGAGAAAATGAAAGGAGAAGTGATGGATTTAAACCATGGATTACCCTTCGTTGAACCAACAGCAGTACGTGCCGGAACACTAAAAGATAGTAATAATCCAGATATTGTAGTTATTACGGCTGGCTCGAAACAAAAACCTGGGGAAAGTCGTTTAGATTTGGTTCATCGTAATGTTAAGATTTTCAAGGATTTAATTCCGGAAGTCGTGGAACATTGTCCGAATGCAATTTTGCTAGTGGTTACTAACCCAGTAGATATTATGACTTACGTGACATTAAAGCTATCTGGATTGCCTAAAAATCGCGTATTTGGCTCAGGAACGGTGCTAGACACTGCTCGTTTCCTTTCCTTATTAGCTGATAAAATTAAACTTGATCCTCGCAGTATTCATGCTTATATTATTGGTGAGCATGGCGATAGTGAAGTTCCGGTGTGGAGCAAGGTAAATATATCGGGTATGCACTTGTTTGAGGACTACTTAGAGGATGGAAATGTAAGCAATAGTGACTATCCTAAACATATTTTTGAACAAGTTAAGAATGCGGCTTACGAAATCATCCAGCGCAAGGGAGCAACTTGCTATGCTATTGGTTTGGGTGTAACTCAGATTGTGCAGGCAGTGTTGCGCGATCAAAACCAAGTTTTGACGGTCAGTACTTTGCTAGATGGGCGCTATGATATCCACGATGTCTGCTTGAGTTCGCCTGCGGTAGTTAACCGTCAAGGTGTCACTCGGATATTAAATTTAGAACTAACCCCGGATGAAAAAAAGCAACTTAACCATTCGGCTCAGGTGCTGCATCAAACGATTGAAAGCTTAGACTTATAGCCAAACTCATCCGCTAGAAACTCAAGTTCATTTAGTGACAGCAAATTTGCCTCGATAGATAAAAACTCATACAAAATAGCGAGCGAGACGCAAAGCCTGCGGCATGGCTTCGCTAAACGCACTACAACAATCGATCCCTGTTCCCCGTTCCCTATTCTCACCACAATCCTTAATTCAGCCACCTCTAATTTGCGTTTGATTGGTAGATTTGGCGATATTTATCAACAACCGAGGCAATGGCTTTGACTCGTCGTAGTTGATCTTTGTAAACACAGTCCCATTCAGTTATAGGTAGGTTTTCTCTAGCGCAGATGCCTAAAAGTCCTGTGGCTTTGTTGGAACCTGTCTCTAAATCCAACTCGTTATTGACATTGAGGTAAAAAGATGCTGTTCTTGCCCATGCTAAGGCATCAATTCCCTTTAACCCGCCTTTTTTGGCGATGGCGAGGGCTTGAGGAAAGTGGCGAGAATGGATAGGCATTGCCTGATTGTATAAATCAGCTACATTGAGTAAAGCCTCTAAATCCCGTTCTGGGTCAATACCCGCCTCATTCAAATCGACTAGATGAGTAGGTAATCGCGATCGCGATCGCTCTAAACACAGTTGTTCGGCTAAGGCAATATCTCCACCACTGCGTCCTTGATCACTACAGGGTCCATAATTCGTGACCACATCCCCCCAAGATAAGTTACCGGGGTCAGTATGTCCAAAGTAGAACCGGGTTTGCTGAACATAGAGATTGCCATTTTCAATAAACAAACGGTAATTCCCCTCGGCTACACCAATAGCCACCATCCCTAAAGAGGTTGGTGCTGAAAACAGAGGCTGATAGGTGCTGAGGCTTTGCTTGAGATCGAATGGACGCGAAAGAACCGGAAGAGATTTCTGGGATACCTCCGAGGCGGGAGGAGATTTGGGTAAAGTTAGCAAGGGTAACGGTTGCGGGGGTAACGTTACAGCTTGAGTCTTACCCGGTGCGATCGCGGCTTCTGAGTTCAAGTGACGAGTATTGGGTTCCAAGAAGACGGTTCGCCCCAATATACCAAAGAATAAGGCAGATCCAGCAGCGGTTCCTACTAATCCTAGCCCTGCGACGCGAGATAACCAGATCCAATCAAACATGGATAAGCAAGTAAGAGATGAATAAGCATTCGACTCCACATTCTAGCGTTTCGTTCCGTCGTGATGGGGAGCAGGGGAAGCTGGGGGAGCTGGGGGAGCAGGGGAAGCAGAGGGAGCAAAGCACAAATGACGAAGCCCAAATCTGTAGCGATTTAGACATTTATCTTTGTTTAATCCTATGCTTTTAATAAGTGAATACTGATGATTGAGGGAAAAATTTTCTGTCTAAAGCACTATTGTGCAATACCTCTCACCATATATGATTGATGGGTTAAGTTTGATATAGCGGTTTTGAGCCAACGGTCTAGGATTAGGTTCAAAGCTTTTTTGAAACACGTCTACTCATGCAAACAGGAGAAAATCTACTGATGCAGTCGCTTACAGTCAGTCAAGAGCTAGATTTCAACAGTGAAACATACAAGGACGCCTATAGCCGCATCAACGCGATCGTGATCGAAGGGGAACAAGAAGCTCATCAGAACTACATCCAACTGGCTGAACTGCTACCCGACCAAAAGGATGAGCTAACCAGCCTAGCAAAGATGGAAAACCGCCATAAGAAGGGGTTTCAAGCCTGTGGTCGAAACTTGAGTGTCACAGCGGATATGGAGTTTGCCAAGGAGTATTTCAGCGATTTACACCAAAACTTCCAAACCGCCGCCGCCTCAGGTAATATCGTCACCTGCTTGCTGATCCAATCGCTGATTATTGAATGTTTCGCGATCGCCGCGTATAACATTTACATTCCCGTTGCTGATCCCTTTGCCCGAAAAATCACCGAAGGTGTAGTCAAAGACGAGTACATGCACCTGAATTTTGGCGAAGAGTGGCTCAAGGAGAACTTTGAAGCCTCGAAAACCGAACTCGAACAAGCCAATAAGCAAAACTTGCCCCTGGTTTGGCGTATGCTCAACCAAGTTGAGAAGGATGCTCATATCCTGGGAATGGAAAAAGATGCGCTCGTAGAAGACTTCATGATCGCCTACGGTGAAGCCCTCAGCAACATCGGTTTTACCACCCGTGACATCATGCGGATGTCCGCCTACGGATTGACAGCAGCCTAACTCCACCACCTAGATGTAATCGTTGAATGTAGAGACGTAGCACGCTACGTCTCTACACCCTCCCCTGCACCATGACTCCCCCACCTTCCCCATCTCCCCAATATTCCTGATAATATTTTTAAATGTCCTTAACAAATTCTTACCCTAATTTCCCGTTTTCCCCTGATTAACAGCCTTACCAGCGAGCAGTAAATGTTTGGTCTTATCGGTCACCTCACCAGTTTGCAACACGCCCAAGCCGTCGCCAGAGATCTAGGCTACCCAGAATATGCTGACCAAGGGTTAGATTTTTGGTGCAGCGCCCCTCCCCAAATCGTGGACACCATTAAGGTGACTAGCCTAACCGGGGAGACGATAGAAGGACGCTATGTGGAATCATGCTTTTTGCCAGAGATGCTAGCCACGCGCCGGATTAAAGCCGCTATCCGTAAAGTTCTCAACGCGATGGCTCATGCCCAAAAAAACGGCATTGAAATTACCGCATTAGGTGGCTTTTCGTCAATTATTTTTGAAGAATTCCACTTATATGAGAAAAGCCAGGTTCGCAATATCAAGTTAGAGTTTGAGCGCTTCACCACAGGTAACACCCACACAGCCTACATCCTGTGTGCCCAAGTCGAACAAGGGGCGCAAAAGCTGGGCATTGACCTGTCAAAAGCTACTGTGGCGGTTTGTGGAGCAACGGGTGATATTGGCAGTGCCGTTTGTCGTTGGCTCAATACCCGCACCGATGTCGCCGAGATTCTCTTAACCGCCCGTAACCAGGAACGATTGCAAGCCTTACAAGATCAATTAGGGCGCGGCAAAATCCTGGGCTTAGAGGAAGCATTACCCCAAGCCGATATTATTGTCTGGGTGGCGAGTATGGCTAAGGGTATTGACATTGATGCCTCGGCGTTAAAAAAACCCTGTCTGCTGATTGATGGGGGGTATCCCAAGAATTTAGCCACCAAGTTACAACATCCCGACATTTATGTTCTCAATGGAGGCATTGTCGAGCATTCATTGGATATCGACTGGAAAATTATGCAAATCGTGGAAATGAAAGATCCAGGGCGTCAGCTATTTGCCTGCTTCGCCGAGTCGATGCTCTTAGAATTTGAAAAATGGTATACCAACTTTTCCTGGGGACGGAATCAGATTACGGTAGAAAAGATGGACAAAATTGGACAGGTGTCAATTAAACATGGATTTAGACCGCTGCTGAACGTTTAAGGGATAAAACGACTGACCCATGACCACTGCAAACCGGATTTTTCTGCTGGACTTTGAGAAGCCACTGTATGAATTAGAGACCCGAATTAACCAAATTCGCGAACTCGCCCAGGACAACAATGTCGATGTCTCTGACCAAATTCGCCAGTTAGAAGCACGGGCGGTACAACTACGTCAAGAAATTTTTAGTAGTTTATCTCCAGCCCAACGGCTTCAGTTAGCCCGTCACCCCCGGCGTCCGAGTACGCTGGATTATATTCAGGCGATTAGTGATGAATGGATGGAGTTACACGGCGATCGCAGCGGCTATGATGATCCGGCATTAGTCGGTGGGATTGGGCGCTTAGGCGGGCGTCCGGTGGTGATGTTAGGGCATCAGAAAGGGCGAGATACCAAAGATAATGTGGCGCGGAACTTTGGCATGGCGTCGCCCGGTGGTTACCGTAAGGCGATGCGGCTGATGGACCATGCTAATCGCTTCGGGATGCCGATTTTAACGTTTATTGATACACCGGGGGCTTGGGCAGGTGTTGATGCGGAAAAATTAGGTCAAGGGGAAGCGATCGCCTATAATCTGCGGGAAATGTTTCGTCTGGATGTGCCGATTATCTGTACGGTGATTGGCGAAGGCGGATCGGGTGGTGCTTTGGGGATTGGCGTGGGCGATCGCATTCTCATGCTGGAACAAGCCGTTTATACGGTGGCTACTCCCGAAGCCTGTGCCGCGATTCTCTGGAAAGATGCGGCAAAAGCCCCCCAAGCCGCCACTGCGCTGCGGATAACCGCCTGGGATCTGAAAGATTTAGGAATTTTGGATCAATTAGTGCCTGAACCCTTAGGCAGCGCTCATTCTGACCCCTTAACCGCTGCGGCAACGCTTAAAGCTGCCCTCCTGCAAAATCTGGAAGATTTATCTCGGTTGAGTCCCAAGGAACGTCGGGAGTTACGCTATCAGAAGTTTCGCCATATTGGGGTTTTTACTGAGCTACATGCCTGAAGACGGTTTGAGCGTTACAATAATTAAGGGGAATTTGGCATCCAACTTAAGCAAGAAGGATAAGGGCTGAATTATCCTTCCGACTTCTGCCCTTTTGTCAATGGAACCCAGATAGTCGTATAATCAGATCTGTAACAATTCTTCACAACTTAGCGTCAGGACGTTAATCCATCGGCAAGTCAACCCTAGCTTGATCCAAGTGTCACCCTAGCCATTCGGGATTAACTGTCAAACTTTATTGTTTGTCCGACAAAGAAGCTCGGAGAACGTTGGTTGTGTTCGATATTGTCTATAGGCGGCTGTCGTTGAATCAATTAGTTCAGATTACAACAATTTGCTGCTGATCATAGCAGTTGGCGATCGCTTGAGGTATATGATTGTCCTCCTTAATCTTCCTTATCCCAATTGGGGATAAATATAGATCAAAAAGAGGAAAATTGTTGTATCCAGGGCTTTTTAGTGAGAATGTAGCCGCAGGAAATGATTAGCTGTTGCTTTAATTCAAATGTTTGTTGGCGGACTCTTTCCTCCCCTAATACCCTTATGAGTTAATCGGGGAACCCTTGCCGCATCTGAGTTGGAAAATTTTATGACGTCTTCCGTTAAAAAACGTGCCTTGATTACTGGCGCAAGTAGTGGTATTGGCAAAGCTACGGCTTTAGCCTTTGCCAAAGCCGGAATTGATCTGGCATTAGTCAGTCGTTCCCAGGACAAATTAGAGGCAGTAGCCACCGCCGCCCGAGACGCTGGAGTCAATGCTCAATCCTATCTCCTGGATCTGAGTCAACTCGATCAGGTCAAAACTAAAATCGAAGCGATCGCGGCGGAATTTGCCTCCCTGGATATTTTGGTCAACAATGCGGGTATGGGCTATACCGGGACGTTGACGGAAACCCCCTTAGCGGACTGGCAGCAGGTAATGGATCTCAATCTTACCAGTGTATGGCAATGCATTCTTGGTGTTTTACCCACCATGCGTCAGCAGCAACACGGCACAATTATTAACGTGGCATCCATTGCGGGTCAACAACCCTTTCCCGGTTGGGGTGCCTACAACGTTAGCAAAGCCGGGTTGATCGCCCTATCCAAAACCCTAGCGGCTGAAGAACGCGACAATGGTATTCGGGTGGTGACGGTATGTCCAGGTGCAGTGAATACGCCAATCTGGGATACAGACACCGTAAAAGCCGACTTGAATCGGTCAGCCATGTTAACCCCCGAAATTGTTGCCCAATCTCTTTTGCACGTCGCCTTAATCCCCCAAGCGGCTGTTATCGATTCCCTGACTCTAATGCCCAGTGCCGGAACTCTCTAGAACGGCACCATCCAACTCTCCCATCCAACCTTGTCAAGATTATCAATACTACCTAATTATGACTATTGCGTCCTCCAATGGTTTGAATCGCTCTGACTCTATGACACCTGTAACTCGTAACACCTCCACCACTCAAGTTGAACCCCGACCCGATCGCAATACCCAGAATGGTCAAGAACCTAAGTTACAGATTCCTGGGGAAGCCTCAACTGAAGACATGATGGACGCGGTACGGACGCTACTTTTAGGCGTTGGTGAAGATCCCGAACGTGAGGGATTACTGAAAACCCCAAAACGAGTCGCGGAAGCCATGCGCTTCTTGACGGGTGGCTACAATCAGTCCCTGGAAGAATTAGTAAATGGGGCGATTTTTGATGAAGGTCACAACGAAATGGTGTTAGTACGGGATATTAATTTCTTTAGCCTGTGTGAACACCACATGCTGCCATTTATGGGACGGGCGCATGTTGCTTATATTCCCAATCAGAAAGTTGTGGGATTGAGTAAGTTAGCGCGTGTTGTGGAAATGTATGCGCGGCGGCTACAAGTTCAGGAACGCCTAACCCGCCAGATTGCCGAAGCCATTCAAACTATTTTAGAACCCCAGGGAGTGGCTGTAGTCATGGAAGCCACTCACATGTGTATGGTGATGCGAGGGGTACAAAAACCCGGTTCCTGGACGGTAACTAGCGCTATGGTGGGTGTGTTTCAAGAGGAACAGAAAACTCGTGAAGAGTTCCTCAATTTGATTCGCCATCAACCGAGTTTTATGTAGTTCAGGGTGGATAGTTTCACGGCATTTGGAAAACCTCTCTCCAAACCTCTCTCCTACAAGGAGAGAGGCTTTGAATTCTCCCCCTTCCGTCCCCCTCCCGTCCCCCTTAAAAAGGGGGAAGCCAGAGGATACTTCGCTTTTTTTGCGTGGGGAGAACCATAGATTATTCAAAGTCCCCCTTTTTAAGGGGGATTTAGGGGGATCTAAACGGTAAGTGAAGTTTTGAGATTAAGTTGACTCAAGAACCAACGACGTGCGCCCTTAATTGATCATGATTATCAGTCGTCGATGTCTACCTTAACGTCTCGCATGGAAGCGGTACAGTCACCTGTGATTCCCATCGTTGGGGAACTGATTCGCCGTCATCCCGGTACGATTTCCTTGGGACAGGGTGTCGTGTATTACCCTCCCCCACCAGAGGCGATCGCCCGATTGCCGGAATTTCTGGCTGATCCTGATAACCACAAGTACAAGGCGGTTCAGGGAATTGCACCATTATTATCTGTAATTGCCGCCAAACTGCACACAGATAACCGGATTACTCTCAACCAACACAACTGTATCGTCGTCACCGCAGGGGCAAACATGGCGTTTATGAATGCCATTCTCGCCATTACCTCTCCCGGAGACGAGATTATTATTCAAACGCCTTACTATTTCAACCACGAAATGGCAATTACCATGGCGAGTTGCCATCCGGTACTTGTGGCAACGGATGAGAATTATCAACTGTGTCCCCAGGCGATCGCGAAAGCCATCACTGAGAAAACCAAAGCCGTGGTGACAATTTCACCGAATAATCCCACCGGGGCGGTTTATTCAAAAGCAGCGTTACAAGCGGTAAATGAACTCTGTCGGGAACGAGGAATTTATCACATTAGTGATGAAGCGTATGAGTATTTTACCTATAACGGCGTCAAGCACGTTTCCCCGGCGGCGTTTCCCCAGAGTGACTCCCATACGATTTCTCTGTATTCCCTATCTAAAACTTATGGGTTTGCCAGTTGGCGTATCGGCTACATGGTAATTCCCCAGCATCTGCTGGCGGCGGTAAAGAAAATTCAGGACACAATTCTGATTTGTCCCCCGGTTGTCTCCCAGTATGTCGCCTTAGCCGCTTTACAGATGGGAATGAGTTATACCCAACCCCATATTCAGGCGATCGCGACGGTGCGACAGTTGGTATTAGAGGCGTTACAGCGATTGGATGGGTTGTGTGCGATCGCACCCGCCGATGGCGCGTTTTATTTTTGGCTTAAAGTTAATACCTCAGTCAACCCAGTCGAGTTAGTCGAACGCTTAATTCGCGATCATCGCGTCGCCGTGTTACCCGGTACAACCTTTGGCATGGAAGAGGGCTGTTATCTACGAATTGCTTATGGGGCGCTACAAAAAGAAACAGTCGCCGAGGGTATTGAACGCTTAGTGCAAGGATTACAAACCATTTTGTCCTGAGACACCAACCAACCCCCTCATTGACAAACAACGAAGGCTGAAAGGGTGACAAGCCGTCTTACACCTTTGAAAATGAGGCTTTGAGCGATATTAATATCTCCAAAGATGAAGTCTTATTGACATCCTGATTGACAGATGAAGACCACCAGATGAGGTATGGGATTAGCGAAGCGTTGCGCAGGGGGTATGGGGGAGGCGCTCGTCCCCCATTGGGGGGTCTGGGGGGCTAGTCCCCCAGAAACAACTGCTATCTTTGACCCTATCTGTGACAAGAAGAAATGGGCTACAAGCAGGATGGCTCAACACTTCAGCTAGCTTGTTACCCCGTGAGCGCGATCGCTCTACCCAACCTACACCTGCTTTCAGCCCGAAACTCTACCGTAAATTACCGTAAATACCCCACCCTCCACACCCCACACCCTCATCGATACAAATGATAGAATAGAAATGTTAAGTTTTTTATACTCTATTAATCTCTGTGGTTTGGCAACTCTCCTCATTACCGGAATCCCCCTCGATACCCAATCAAGACAGCCTTTATCATTGGAGAAAGAAACTCGTTGACAAATTGCCCCAGATCAAAACAATTACGCCGCAGATCATCGCAGCGATTGGCGTTGGCTTACTCTTTAGCTGGCTGCATGTTCCCGTCGGTTGGCTGCTTGGTCCGATGCTGGTGGGAATAGGCTATGCCATTCGCCAAGGAAGCCGCCAACCCTTACCTTCAAGCTTTAAACTCATCGGACAAATTGTTGTCGGTTTGGTAACAGCCACTCGCTTTTCTCCAGAAACCATTAGTGTGGCAACAACTTACGCCGTACCTTTGTTACTCTGTGTTTTACTCACCGGGAGTCTGAGTCTATTTAATGGATATCTCTTAAGTCGTTGGGCTGGGATCGATCGCACCACCAGTTTACTCGGATTTATACCGGGTGCAGCATCCAGCATCGTCGTCATGAGTGAAGAAATGGGAGCGGATGCGATCGCGGTTGCTCTACTTCAATATATCCGAGTTTTGCTGGTTGTGTTAATCATGCCTAGCGCGGCTATCCTGCTGGTTCCCGCCAACCCCGATACGCTAGTCACCGCCACTGTCGCCCCAGCCAGCACCTTGACAACCCTACCTCTGGCATTGAGCCTTTTAATTCTAGCGGGGTGCGGTATCCTGGGAATTTGGGCAGGCAAGCGATTCCGTCTACCCTCCCCTGGATTTTTCGGTCCTTTTCTGGTAGGGTTAGCCGCATTTTGGGCATTGCCAAATCCAGTACAAATGCCTCAACCTCTATTCGCCGGTGGACTCTTGCTAATTGGATTATCGGTTGGCGTCCAGTTTGACTGGCAAACCGCCCGTAAACTCTTCAAAGCCGTCTTAATTGAAATCGGATTAGTCACGGGGTTAATTATCATCTGTTTAGGGATTGGCTATGGCTTTCATTGCGTCACGGGTGTGGACATGGCAACGGCTATTTTAGGATTCACACCGGGAGGAATTGAGGCAATGGTGGCTACTGTGATGCAGTTAGGCGGTGACACTGGATTGGTATTAGCGATGCAATTAACCCGGATGTTAAGTATCATTATGATTGCCCCTTGGTTAGTAGCGTTTTTGGTTAAGCGTGCCAACGCTGTAAATGATCAGTCCTATAACATCGAACCCGTTATCACGCAGGAAAAATCTACCCTTAAGCCGGATTTTGACTCTGTTCCAGTGGGAAAGTAGAACGCAATATTTCATCGACCGTCTCTAGCGTCAGTGGTTGTTGGTCAGCCAAGGCTTTAATCGTGTGAGTTATTGCCTGAATTTGGAAGGGGTCGAAGTCTAATCCCAGTTGACTAGCGCGATTGGCGATCGCATGGCGTCCTGTGAGTTTATGATTAATTAAAAAGGAACGGGATAGTCCAAAATCACTGGGATTAAGGGATTCGTAAGTCTGAGGATTATTCAGCATGGCTTTGGCATGAACCCCCGCCTTATGGTTAAATGCGGCTGAACCGATAATATAATGGTTAGCTGGAATTGCCATACCTATTTTATCGGCGATAAGTTGATGCAGTGCTAAAAGGTGGGGTAGGCGATATTTCCCCTGCAATTGTTCGGGATCAACCGTGTAGAGACGGGCGATAAGTCCAGCCAGAGGGGTGATCCCATTCCGTTCCCCAATTCCCAAGACTGTGGTATCGATATGAGTTGCACCTGCTTCTAGGGCGGCGTAGCTATTCGCGATCGCACAACCTGTGTCATTATGACCATGGAATTCAATATCGGTACTTGTATGTTGACGCAGTGTCTGGACTAAATTAAAGACTTGATTCGGAGTCGCGACACCCACGGTATCCGCTAAACCAAAACGATTGACGATTCCGAGTTTATCGATGGCACAATAAATCTGGAGCAAATCGGGAAGGGAACTGCGAAAGGAATCTTCTGTAGAGAAGCGCAATTCTGTTTCCGGACTTTGTTCATGGATAAAGGTAATAACGTCTGCTGCCAAATCAAGAATTTGATTAATACTTTTACCATGACCAAACTGGCGCAGAAAACGGGACGTACCAAAGAACAGATTAATCCCGTTTACGCCTGTATCTAATGCTACTTTTGCATCGTCTAAATGACAGCGAATATGAGTCAGCACTTTGGCGTGTAAACTCAATTGAGCTAAATGCTGACAATCTTGACGGGATTGCGGTGAAGCACAAGGGGAGGTTACTTCAATATATTCAACGCCGAACTGGTCAAGCGCCTGGGCAATTTCTACTCTATCCTGTGATGAAAAGTTGGCATCACCAAATTGTTCTCCTTCCCGTAGTGTCGTTTCTATAATTGAAAATTGACTCAGTGACATTGATGGTGTCCTTTTCTTAGTGCTAACTAATCACATCCATATCTATAGTATCGGAGGGTTCTAGGGCGAATTGCTTCTTAAACTACTGATTTTATAACTCTTTTCAACCTATATTATCCTGCAAAAATTTATCTAGATTTAAGAATTGATAGAGTATAAATCACTACAATAAGCTTATCCTCAGATCTGATACTCTGCTAAGTAGGTGGACACAATTAAAGTTAACGGTTGAGATCAGGAAGGAACAGGGAACACCTCGACTTACCTCGGCTTACCTCGGACTTCGGCGTGAGCGCTCAGACTTCGGCGAGCGCTCAGTCGAGCCGTCGAACGCTTCGCTCGGTAACAGGCTCGATGTGTCACAGGGAACAGTAAGGGTTTGAGGGCGATTTACAAAAATTAATAAGCGTGCCGTTTTCTTTTGTCCGACTACTTAGTCAGGAAATAAAGGAAATAAATTTATCTGTCAAAGCTCAAGTAAGCATTGAGCTTACCAGGTAAATCCTCGAACCCATTTTAACGGGTTTAAGCTTTTAGCCCCAACTTGAGTTGAGGGCTTAATTTACTATTGCTATTACCTATTACCTATTACTATGGCCTATTGCCTATTGCCTATGGCCTATGGCCTATTGCCTATTGCCTATTGCCTATTACTTATTGCCTATTGCTTATCCCCACTATTTTAGTCACTCGACTAAACGGGGAAAAATATAATTGCCAAACATTGTTGAACTCTTCCTCTACCAATCCCACCGAAAAACTTTCCGGTTCTTTGGGAACATAAAGCGTTCCGGCTAGATAGTCCCAAATTGAAAAGATTAATCCGAAGTTTTTATCATAGTGTTTCTCTAATTGACTATGATGAATCTGATGCATCGCTGGACTAACTAGGATATGATTCAGATGCCAACCATAAGAAATCCAAACATGGAAATGGCGAAGATTGGAAGTCAGATGGAATAGATAAATAATCACACTGACACCTGTTATCGTGAAAGGTTCAACCTCACCCTTGAACGTATATTGGAATAGACCCGTGACCAACCCCAGCAAACAGGCTTTGCAGGTATAAATGATCATATCATCGACGGGGTGATCTCGCTTAGCGGTGACAGGGGTTAGCACTTGGGCTGAGTGATGAGTTTTATGGAATTCCCAAAGAAGGGGAACTTTATGTAACAAGTAGTGCGCCAAAAAATAGCCCAAATCTATGGCGAAAACGACGGCAATTGTATAAGCGAGTTTAGCGGCAAAATTTACGTCCGGTTCTATTCTCGGTTCCCTGAAAATTCCGTAAAAGGATTGAGTGGTCAGTTTGGCTACTATTTCCGTTACACTAATTAGTAGCGTCAGACGGATAAGGATTTTTATCAGCCCATTAATGAAATAACACTGATAGTCTAAGATTGCCGATTTGTGAGTGTAAATTGAGTGAGGGAAACAGTAACTCAGTAAACCTCGCCAAGAAAATTTTACAGGATTGGGATGAGAGATTCGGTATAATCCCAAAAGCAGAATTAAACTGAATAAAATATAAATCCAGTAAAAATTGTGGGCGCTGTCAAATAGAGGAATACCTAGGTTAATTATTTCCTTGACCGATTCCGGAAGTGAATAAAACACTTCTTTGACGAACTCAATCATGACTATTGTATTTAATTGTAGTTATCTCAGGGTTCAAGAAAGATTCTGAGAATCCCAAAATGATGGTTTCGTATCCTCAGAGAATAATCCTAACAACGGACCCAGTATAGCACCAAAGATAAACCCGCCAGCGTGCGCCCAGTAAGCAATACCCCCATTTTCCATTCCCACATTGGCTGGGGCTTCTAACATGGCTAATCCATTAAATGCTTGCTGTAAAAACCAAAATCCCAGAAAAAATACAGATGGTAATCTTAGCGTAGTAAAAAAGAAGCCCAGGGGAATTAATGTAACCACTTTAGCATTGGGAAACTTAAGAATATAAGCACCCATTACGCCCGCGATCGCACCACTGGCACCCAGAGACGGAATCCCCGACTGGGCGGAGAAAAACCACTGGGCTAAACTGGCTAATACGCCACAGGTTAGATAAAATATCACAAACTTGAACCGACCCAGTTCTTCTTCAATATTATTGCCAAAAATCCAGAGAAATAACATATTGAATCCCACATGGGTAAACCCTGCATGGAGGAACTGGGCAGTGATTAACGTCAGCGGTTCAGGTATTGGCTGATGTACTGTAATTCCGTTTAAACTCGCTGTCAGTTCCTTCGGGACAACGGCAAATAGGTGGAAAAATACATCCAGTTGTTGAGGATTTAATGTTAGCTCGAAAATAAAAACTAAGACATTAATTGCAATTAACGTATAAGTAATGTATGGCGTAATTTTGATTGGATTTTCATCCCGTAATGGAACCACAAGCCTCTTTCTCCCTGAAAAATAAACAATTAATTTTTAAGTAGGTTGATAGATACAAACCTAATTATATCAACTTATGGAAATAGTCCTCAAACCTTTAGGTAAGATTTAGCTTGCTTTTCGCGCAGCGAGTATGATGTAGCTGGTTTGGCGCTCCCTTGAGTATGACGAATGACGTAGCTTGCTTCTCGCGAAGCGAGTATGACGAATGACAAATAACAATTAATCTTCAGACAATAATCCAAATAAAGGACCCAGGATGGCTCCGAACACAAAACCGCCAGCATGCGCCCAGTAAGCAATTCCTCCGGTTTCCGTTCCTACATCCGTTTGCACGCTGACACTCGCTACGCCACTAAACGCTTGTTGGACAAACCATAATCCTAAGTATAAAACAGCAGGTAATCGAATGGTGGTCACGAAATACCCTAAAAAGATTAAGGTATTGATTTGAGCCGTAGGAAACTTGAGAATATAAGCGCCCATCACGCCCGCGATCGCACCACTCGCTCCTAGGGATGGAATCCCGGATTCCATAGAGAAAAACCACTGGGACAGAGCCGCCAATATACCACAAGCAATGTAAAAGATGAAGTACTTAATATGACCCAGGCGCTCTTCAATGTTGTTGCCAAAAATCCATAAAAACAACATATTTCCGCCAATATGCAAAAATCCCCCATGAAGAAACTGAGAACTGATCAAGGTAAACCATTCTGGCACGGGTTGATTGACCGAAATCCCCTCAAAGCTAGCGCTTAACTCTTTGGGGACAACCGCATACAGGTGGAAAAATGCATTAAGCTGGGGTGGTGTTAAAAGTAATTGATGGATAAAAACCGCAATATTTGCAGCAATGAGCGCGTAGGTTACATAAGGAGTAATGCGCGTGGGATTATCATCACTAATGGGGAACACAGTATGAATTATAAATTAGGAAATCTAAAAGGCAGTAGTTGAGTAAAATTATACCAATTGCATTTTCAGCGGCGATGCCCGACTGCCCATTTTCACGATACCCTATAGAGGTGGTGGTTGAGCAAAACTGATAGGAACACTTTATCATATTAATTGGCAATCTCAATCACTTCAGACAGATTGAGCAACCATCAGGGTGAATGAGTGGCTGTTGGAGTCAGGTTTTTGTAACGTTAAAGGCTAAGAGTTCTTACCCTTTAAGAAGACCCCCTTAGCTGAGCATCTAAATTCATGGACTTACTAGAGTACCAAGCCAAATCCTTATTCCGCGAGATCGGCATTCCCGTCTTGCCCTCTCAATGCATCGACCATCCCAGAGATCTCAAGCAGTTAGACATTCCCTATCCCGTGGTTCTCAAATCCCAAGTCCCCAAAGGCGGGCGGGGTAGAGCCGGTGGTATCCGGACAGTGGAAAATACAATTGACGCGATCGCCATCGCACGGGCTATTTTTAATCTATCCATTCTCGGTAAATATCCCAACGTGCTGCTAGCGGAATCCCATTATGATGCTGAACAAGAATTCTATCTAGCGGTTATCCTCGACTACACCTTAAGACGCCCTGTTTTGTTGGGTTCCTGCCAAGGTGGTATCCATGTAGAAAACGTCATGGCACAGATGCAGCGAGTTGTTGTAGAGGACGACTTCTCTCCCTTTTACGCCCGACGTCTAGCCTTCAAAATGGGACTTCAAGGTCATCTGATTGAATCAGTCAGCGATATTGTCCAGAAAATGTATCAACTTCTGATCCAAAAAGACCTAGATTTAGTGGAAATTAATCCCCTTGGCGTCAGTGCTAGCCATGAAGTCATGGCGCTAGATGGCAAAATTGCGGTCAATGATCACGCTTTGGGACGCCAATCAGAGTTGGCAAACCTCGCATCAAGCCTCACCCACACTCCCCAACCCGCCGATCAGCCAACGGATCTCCAATGGACAGATAGTCAAGGAAATATTGGGATTCTATGTAACAGTCCTTGCCTTGCTGCCGCCACATTGGATTTAGTGTACAAAGCTAAAGGTAAGCCAGCAAGCTGTTTAATTGTAGACGGTTATGCCAGTTGGGATGTCCCGTCCGCCGCCTCTCCCGTCCAACAGTTACAAAATGCCTTGCAGCAATTGACGGACACTCAAAATATCCAAGTTGTCTTAGTCAATATTTTGAGCAACGCGGCGGCGAGTGAAGCTGTGGCTGATGTAATCGCCAGTTATCTACTATCGAAAGGGGATCAAAATGCTGAAATCAGTGTAGTAGACTATGCCCAAACACCAAAGACAGGCAAATCGAATTCCCGTGATTCACGCGATCGTCGCCGCCGGAATCTCACATCGAAATCTGCATCGAGGACAGATGTACCTCACTTGGTCATTCGTTTAGTCAACGGCAAAATAGACAGTAGCCAAAACCGTTTAGCGGCACTCCCAGTACACTGGATGGATACCTTGGATCAGGCAGTGGCACAAGCGATTTCTTTGGCAGGTTGAAAAAGTGGTGAGTCTGTAGGGGCGGGTTTTACGGTTATCGTTTTTTCCACTCCACTATGACTCAACCCGCCCTAACTGATCCTTCGCTTCCCTAGGCGGACATGATTGTGAGGACGATAATTCTGCGGCATCAGTTACGGTAGGTATCCTATAGTTATTCTAGTTATTCGCTTGTGCCAAACCTCGACTGATCGTGTTAATCGCAAGCATCTACTACATTGCTGAAGTCAGCGCCTATGAAATTCACGCCAGATATGAAAATATTAGTCCAGGGCATTACCCAACCCATCGGTTCCTATTATGCCGCCCGTATGAAAGCGTATGGTACGAATCTAGTGGCTGGGGTTAGTGCAGGTCAGGGGGGTCAGACATTGCATGGTATTCCCGTCTTTGACCTCGTAGAAGAGGCGCTGTCCGAAGCTGGATCTTGCGACGCCACGGTTATTTTTGCCGAATCCTACAGTGCCTTGGATGCCGCGTTAGAAGCAATTGATGCTGGATTATCACCCATTATTCTAGTGACGGGTGGTATTCCACCTCTGGATATGATTCACTTGCTAGCCAAAGCTCAAGCCAGCGAAACCCTGATTGTGGGACCGAGTAGTTCCGGTATTATTGTGCCAGGAAAACTGTTACTGGGGACTCAAGAGTGTGAATTTTATACGCCCGGTACAATTGGTGTGATTAGCCGGGTCAGTACTCTCACCTATGAAGTGGCTTTGGCGTTAACCCAAGCTAAACTTGGGCAATCCATTGCTGTGAATCTCGGTAGTGAAGCCATTATTGCCTCGTCATTTCGCCAGTGGCTGGAGATTTTAGCCCAGGATAAACGGACAGAAGCGATTGTCTTAGTGGATCAGACGGGGGGCGATAGTGAAGATGAAACCGCAGAGTTTATTGCCCAAGCCATAGAGAAACCCGTTATTGCTTATGTTGCTGGACAATATACCCCTGAAGACAAACAAGTCGGGGATACCAGTGCCATTATCGCCGCTCAATTATCAGGACCGATCGCGAATACGACAACCGCTCAACATAAGGTGGCGGCGTTCACCCAGGCAAATATTCCTGTAGCGGAGTATCCGTCCCGAATTCCTGACTTGGTGAAAAAGGCGCTCAAATACCATTAAAGGGAACATGTAGAGACGTACCATGGCACTTCTGGAAGCTGAGGGAACTGGGGGATAAAAATCTAAACTAGAGTTCGCCGCCAGCCGTATTGGAACAGAACTTCATCAAAAAAATCAAATAGGGGGTGACACCCCCCACCCCCACAGTGCTATACTGTGTTATGTAGATGCACCCTGATGATCGGGAGAGTCGCCTAATTTTAGGGCTCTCCTTTTTTATTTGTCTGAATGTCGCCCCAACTGATTTAAATAGGGGGTGACACCCCTCACCCCCCAAATGCTATACTGTGTTATGTAGATGCACCCTGATAATCGAGAGAGCCAATCGTAGGCTCTTTTTTTTCTCTTCTTCAAGATTAATTTGTCAACTCAGCAACGTAAATAGGGGTGAAACCCCTCAACTAAACGGTCATCCATCCAAGTCAAACTTGATCGGTAACCCCTGCTTTTGGGAAAATAAGCGACGGTGGCATCATAAAACAGTAGCCTGTACTATCATATTTTGCTGTATAGTACGCCTATCTATCATAGCCATCGTTATTCGGAAGCAAGCATTACCGTTACATAAGACTTACCCAAAGCTACCCACAAATGGACATCCCTGGAACTTACTTCCTGCTTCATCCTGGCGGTGTCGGCACTCAACCAGTCCACAAGCTAACACCACCTAACTGGCGGCTATCTCCAAATTAATGGAG